>JALOPK010000061.1 GCA_025453925.1 Candidatus Eiseniibacteriota bacterium
ACACTGCCTGGAGGAATTCCGGCTGGTTCGGATCCCGGGCGGCAACTCGGTCGTAGATCTCCTTCGCGAGACTCATACTTTTCCCCTTCCATGGAGTGTTACCAGGGCTGAGCTGGGGTAAGTGGAACAGGAGGGAACACACGGCAACCTGCCAAGCTTGGCTGGACGCTGCGCCGACGTCAAGGGAAAACCCCGAGCCGGATTCCGGGATCCCCACGGTGCCGGCGGGCTCCGAGTGCTGCGTGAGGTCCGGGGTCCCTTCGAGCGGGGGGAACAAGGTGCAACGCCGGGGTGGTGAGCGGAGGACATGGTGAGTATATTGAAGAACCCAATTCTTCGACATGCCCGACCCCGACTCCGATCCGTCGGGGATCCGGTGGTGCAACAGACCGGCTGCCGCGGCCGGCGCACGGCGAGCGGCGCGTGAGACCATACCCCCAGGGAGCACCCATGCAGCATGAACAGCGGTGGTACGACGAGACGGACCGCATTCTGACCCGCAACAACAACGACCCCAGCGCGCTCATCGCCATTCTCCAAGATGCGCAACGCAAGCTGGGGTACCTGCCGAAGGCCGTGCTGGCGAGAATCGCGGAGAAGCTCCACGTCCCTTTGTCGAGAGTGTACGCGGTTGCTACTTTCTACAAGGCCTTCAAGCTGAAACCCGCCGGCAAGCACGTCGTTAAGGTCTGCCTCGGCACGGCATGCCACATCAAGGGCGGGCCACAGATCATGACCGCCTTCGAGAACGAACTGAAGGTCAAACCTGAAGACGTCACGCCGGACGGCGCGTTCTCCTTCGAGTCGGTGCGGTGTGTCGGATGCTGCGGCCTTGCACCGGTGATCATGGTCGACGAGAATTTCCACGGCAAGGTAACGTCGAAGGACGTGAAGCAGGTGCTTGCGCACTACCGATAGCAGCGGAAGAGAGGTCACCCCGTGCGGCTTACCGAGATAGTTGCTCTGCTCAATGCCGACGCGCTCGTACTCGACGACGGCATGGATCGTGAAATCGAGACGGTGCACGCGTCCGATCTCATCAGCGAGGTGCTGGCGTCGTGCTCGAGGGGTGCGCTCTGGCTCACGGGCCTGCTCGATCTCCAGATCGTGAACACGGCCGAGCTGTTCGATCTCGCTGCTGTGGTGTTCGTGGGAAACAGGAGACCGTCCGAGGGGATTCTCGCGCTGGCGCGGGACGAGGGCATTCCCATCCTCGCGACCAGACTCACGATGTTCGAGACCTGCGGGCTGCTGCACGCCAGGGGACTGCGTCCCGGAACGAGGGGGAGATAGCCTATGGCCATCGAGGATCCCGTGCTGTTCCGCAGGGTGTTCAAGATCACAGGCGGCGATTTCCAGAACGCCGGCTCCGTGTCCAAAGAGATCAAGAAAGCGTTGAAGCAGCTCAATACTGACGCCGAGGTGATCTGGCGCGCCATGATCGTCTCCTACGAAGCGGAGATGAACGTGGTACTTTACGCCCGGGAGTGCGAGATGACACTGGAGATATCGCAATCCGGCATCCATCTCGTGTTTGACGACCGTGGCCCCGGCATACCGGATGTCGGCCTGGCCATGACGGAAGGGTATTCGACCGCCACGCGCGAAATGCGCGAGAGAGGATTCGGGGCCGGTCTGGGGCTTCCCAATATCAAGAAGACATCGGACCACCTCGAGGTGGTCTCCACGGTTGGGTTCGGAACCCGGCTCGACATTCGTCTCATGTTCCCCGCGGCGGTCTCCAAGGCAGCATGAGACAGACTAGTCGGCCTTGGCCATCGTCATTCTCCGGCGTCGCCCGCGGATGGATGAAAGAACGCACGCATGCTGCTTGAGCACTATTCGCACTCCATCATGATAGACCGGAACCTCTGCACCGGCTGCGTGATCTGCACGCTGGCCTGCCCCGTGCAGGCCATTCGGGTGAGAGACGGCAAGGCCGACGTGGTAAAGAGCAACCAGTGCATCGACTGCGGTGAATGCCTCCGCGTGTGCCCGCACCAGGCGGTTCGCTCAATGACCACCAAACGGCAGGACCTGACTGGCTACAAGGCGCTGGCGGCCCTTCCATCACCCGTGATCTACGCCCAGTTCGGCGACATGCACACGCCGAATGACGTGCTTCTCGCGCTGAAGGGCGTTGGGTTCGACTACGTCTTCGATCTGGCGGTGAACTGCGAGATGGTGTTCATCGCCATCGATGAGTACCTGCGGCGGAATGCCGCGCCGCGGCCGATGATTTCCAATTTCTGCCCTCCTATCGCGCGCATGATCCTCAAGAGCTATCCGAATCTCGTGCCCAATATTCTTCCCATCGAGGTGCCGAGAGAGACCGCCGCCAAGACCGCCCGCAGGCGGATCGCCGAAGACCGCGGGATCGCCCCGGAGGACGTGGGCGTCTTCCACATCACCCCGTGTGCGGCTAAGGTGGTGTCCATCATGAGGCCGGTCGGGGTGGACAAATCGAACCTCGACGGCGCTATTGCCATTCGTGACCTGTATGTGCCGATCAAGAACGCGCTGAATAACATCGGCGAGGTCGAAGACGAGTGGATTCTCCAGAAGTCCAGCGGCGTCGGCATCAGTTGGGCCATCGGCCGGGGCAGCGTTCGCGGGCTTCCCAATCGGCGGACCCTCTCGGTCACGGGCGTGAAGGATGTGATCCGAATTCTCGATGATGTGGACGCGGGAAGAGTCGAAGGCATCGACTACCTGGAACTCTCCATCTGCCCGGGCGGCTGCGTCGGGGGCCCCCTCGTCGTGGAGAACAAGCATGTCGCTACGAGCCGCATCGAGGATCTCATCGAGCAGTACGGAGTCCGCAGCAGGGTCGATACCCGCAAGGTGGTGCGTCAGTTCGAGCAGACCTACCTCCTGAGCAGTTCGCGGTTTCACGCGCAGGCGCCCGAGCCGCTGGATACGGACCTCCGCCGCGCCCTGGAGAAGATGAGCCGGATCGAGGAGCTGACCTCGATGCTGCCCGGGAAGCAGTGCGGCGCATGCGGCGCGCCCTCGTGCCGGGACCTCGCCGAGGACATTGTTCGAGGGAACGCGACACCGTCGGACTGCGTGTTCATCCGCGTGAAGGAGTTGGAAGATGCGTGTGCGGGACATCGTGACGGCGCTGAGTCTTGAGATCATTCACGAGGGGGAGCACCTGGATGATCCCGTCGAAGGCGGCTATGTCGGTGACCTCCTGAGCGACGTCATCGCCTCGGCGCGGCGGCGTGACTTCTGGATCACCATACAGTCTCACGAAAACATCATTGCGGTGGCGACCCTGAAGGACCTGGCGGGAGTCGTGCTGGCGAAGAATACCACGCCGCACGCGGAGACGGTGGAGCACGCGAAGCGGGAGAACGTGACGCTGCTGAGATCGTCCATGACCTCGTACCAGCTCGTCGCACGTCTCGCCGGCCTGGGGATCTCCGGCGACCGGTGACCCCGCGGTGCTATCGGGCCGACCTGCACGTGCACACGTGCCTCTCGCCCTGCAGCGACTTGGAGATGTCTCCCCAGGGCATTGTACAGACCGCTCTGACCCGCGGCATCGACATCATCGGCATCAGCGACCACAATTCGGCGGGGAATGCCGGCGCGGTCATGCGTGCCGCCGAGGGTTCGTCGCTTTCGGTCATCCCTGGCATGGAGATCACCACGGCCGAAGAAGTGCACGTCCTCGGCCTTTTCCCGACCCTGGAGGCGGCGGAGCGCGTGCAGAAGACAATGTATGCGGGTCTGGGAACCTCCGAGAACGAGGGGTACGTGCAGGAACAGGTACTCGCCAACGAGGCCGACGAGGTGGAGGGTTTCTGCGATCGTCTTCTCGTCGCCGCATCGCTCCTCTCGCTGGAACGAATCGTGAGACTTATTCATCAGGAGGACGGGCTCGCCATCGCCGCCCACATCGACCGGCAGGCTTATGGGATCATCGGGGTTTTGGGGTTCATTCCGCGGAGTCTTCCGTTCGATGCGCTGGAGGTAAGCCGGCATGTGCCGTTGCGGACGGCTCACCAGGCTTTCCCCATGTACGATCGCTGTCCTTTCACCACCAGCTCCGATGCCCATTACCTGAAGGACTTGGGCACAGCCTGCACACCTTTGCGCCTGGCCCAGCCCTCATTCGAGGAGCTCCGAATGGCATTCCGGGGCATGGATGGGCGCGGGGTAGACGTGGAGCGCTGTGCATGAAAGAGCTGGCCCTGCATATTCAGGACATCGCGGAGAACTCGGTCCGGGCGGGCGCGGCCTTGATCGAGATCCAGGTCACGGAGGACGCGCGGGCCGACCGGCTCACCGTTTCCATTGTGGACAATGGATGCGGCATGGATCAGGAGACCGCGGCTCGCGCGCTTGATCCGTTCTTTTCCACCAAAGACGTCCGCAAGGTGGGCATGGGCCTTTCCCTCTTCCAGCAGGCCGCACGCCGCGCCGGGGGCGACATGGTGCTCCATACCGAGAAGGGAGCGGGAACGCGGGTCGTGGCGTACTTCCAGAGGTCCCATATCGACCGGCAGCCGCTGGGCGACATGGCGGCGACGATCACCGCCATCCTGCTTCAGAATCCTGCGGTCGAAGTGGTATTCTGCCACGCGACGGACGACGACGAGTTCAGGTTCGATACCAGGGAGTTGCGAACGATCCTGGATGACGTGCCGCTCAGTGATCCAGAAGTGCTCCGGTTCATCTCGGGGCTCATACGGGAGCGGCGTCATCTCACATGAGCGTGTGCTCACCAGGCGAGGAAGGGTGACCAATGGCAAAGCTGACCATCGACGAACTGAGACGTATCAGGGATGAGGCGAAACGGACCCGCAACCTTCGCGAGGGGGAGGGCAAGGCACGGATCACGGTGCACATGGGAACCTGCGGCATCGCCTCCGGCGCCCGGGAAGTGATGGATTCGCTGCTGCGGGCCATCGACGACCACGGAATCAAAGACGTGCTCGTCACCACCTCGGGCTGCGCCGGGCTGTGCAGCCACGAGCCAATGGCCACGGTCGAGTACCGCGACACCGCGCCGGTGAAGTATGCCAAGCTGACGCCCGAAGGCATCGTAAGAGTGTTGCTGGAGCACGCGGATGCGGGTAGCATCGTGCGCGAGTTCGCGCTGGCCATCGGCAGCGAGAAGATGAGCTGATCATGATCATGGTCTTGGCACCGCACACCCGACGCAGCTCTGAGGTTCAGAGCCGGTTAGGGGGAATGCATGGATAGGTTTCGTTCGCACTGTCTGGTCTGCACCGGAACCGGATGCGTCTCCAATGGCGCGTTCGCCGTGAAGAGCGTTCTGGAGGCCGAGCTGAAGACCCGCGGCCTCGAACACGAGGTACAGGTGGTGGGCACCGGCTGCAACGGCTTCTGCGAGCGCGGTCCCGTGATGCTGGTCCAGCCCGAAGGGGTCTTCTACCAGCAGCTCAAAGTCGAGGACATACCCCATCTCGTCGAAGAGCATTTCCTCAAAGGCCGGCCGGTCACGTCGCTCATGTATTCGCCGACCACGCAGGATGAAACCGTTCCGCTGATGCGGGATATCGGGTTCTTCAAGGATCAGGTCCTCGTCGCCCTGCGCAACAGGGGGCGCATCGATCCCGAGATGATCGAAGACTACATCGGACATGACGGGTACTCGGCGCTGGAGAAGGTGCTCTCGCAGATGACCCCGGATCAGGTCGTGGCCGAGATGAAGAAGTCGGGCCTGCGTGGGCGCGGTGGCGCGGGCTTCCCCACCGGCCTGAAGTGGGAGTTCTGCCGTCGGGCGACCGGGTACCCGAAGTACATCATCTGCAACGGCGACGAAGGCGATCCCGGAGCATTCATGGATCGTTCGATCCTGGAAGCCGACCCGCACTCCGTGCTTGAAGGCATGGCCATCGGCGCGTATGCCATCGGGGCGCAGCATGGCATCCTCTACGTGCGCGACGAGTATCCCCTGGCCATCAAACGGGTGGAGATCGCGATCCAGCAGGCGCGGAACCTCGGGCTTCTCGGCTCCGACATCCTGGGGACCGGTTTCTCGTTCGATGCGAGAGTGGTCCGCGGCGGCGGGGCCTTCGTGTGCGGCGAAGAGACCGCGCTCATGGCTTCGGTGGAAGGCCGGGAAGGCCGGCCGCGGTTCAGGCCTCCCTTCCCCGCAGAGAAGGGTGTCTGGGGCAAGCCCACCAACATCAACAATGTCGAAACGTGGGCCAATGTGCCGCCCATCATCACTCGAGGCGCCGATTGGTTCGCATCGATGGGCACCGAAACGAGCAAAGGAACCAAGATCTTCTCGCTGGTCGGCACCGTGAACAACTCCGGTCTGGTCGAAGTGCCCATGGGCATCACGATCCGCAAGATCGTGTTCGACATCGGCGGCGGTATCCCGGGTGGGAGGGCCTTCAAAGCGGTACAGATCGGCGGCCCTTCCGGCGGCTGCATTCCGGCTGAACTGCAGGATACCATCATCGACTACGAGTCGCTCAGCAGAACGGGCGCCATCATGGGCTCCGGCGGCCTGGTGGTGATGGACGAGCGCACCTGCATGGTGGACGTGGCCCGCTACTTCCTCGAGTTCACCCAGAGCGAATCATGCGGGAAGTGCACCTTCTGTCGGATCGGTACCAAGCGGATGATGGAGGTCCTGACCAGGATCTGCGAGGGGAAGGGCGCGCCCAGCGACATCACCCTGCTTGAGGATCTCGCGGTCAGGATTCGAGACTCGAGCCTGTGCGCGCTCGGTCAGACGGCGCCCAATCCCGTGCTGACGACGCTGCGGTACTTCCGGCACGAGTACGACGCGCACATCAACGAGAAGCGGTGCCCGTCCCATGTGTGCCCGGCGCTGCTTGTGTATGGAATCGACCCGGAGAAATGCACCGGGTGCACCCTCTGCGCCCGGGTCTGCCCCGTGAAGGCCATCACCGGCGAACGCAAACAGGTGCACGTCATTGACAAGGCACTCTGCATCAAGTGCGGCCAGTGCTATGCCGCCTGCCGTTTCGATGCAATCACCAGGGAGTAGGGCGGTGAGTGGAGCAACAACCATGACGAAGGTGAAGGTTACGATTGACGGCGTCGCCGTCGAGGCCGATCCCCAGGAGACCATTGTGCAAGTCGCCAGGCGGACCGGCGTTGCCGACATCCCGACTCTCTGCTACAGCCCGCTGCTTCCGCCCTATGGATCCTGTTTCGTATGCGTCGTCGAGGTTGAAGGCGCCCGAACCCTCCAGCCTGCGTGCGCCACGCGGGTGCGCGAAGGTATGGTCATCCATACGCAATCGGACCGGGTGCGCCAGACGCGCAAGATGGCGTTAGATCTCTTGCTGTCCGCCCACTGGGCCGACTGCATCGGACCATGCCAGATGGGCTGCCCGGCCGGTGTCGACGCCCAGGGGTACCTGGCCCTGGCCCGGGAAGGGCGCTATGCGGACGCCGTCGAACTCATCAAGCGAGTGAATCCGCTGCCGATCGTCTGCGGCAGGGTCTGCGTCCGGGCCTGCGAGGTCGCGTGCGAGCGCCAGAAGGTGGACGAGCCCGTGGGGATCAACTTCGTGAAGCGATACGCCGCCGAACTGGAGCAGGGCGAGGTGTTCGTGCCGCAGCCGGCTCCGGCCACGGGGAAACGCGTGGCAATTGTCGGGAGCGGCCCCGCGGGGCTCACCTGCGCCTATTACCTGGCCCTGGAAGGCGTCGCGTGCACCATCTTCGATGCATGGCCGAAGCCGGGCGGGATGCTTCGTTACGGAATACCTGAGTACCGTCTCCCCAAGCACCTGCTGGATCTCGAGATCGGCACCGTCACCCGCCTCGGCGTCGAGATCAGAACGGGAGTGTGTCTCGGCACCGATGTGACGCTTACCGGTCTCCGGCGCGACCACGACGCGGTGTTCGTGGCAGTGGGAGCTCCCGTGGGGCAGAAGATGCGGGTCGACGGCGAGGACACGACGGAGGGCGTGCTCTCAGGGCTGGACTTCCTCACCCGGATTCTGCTTGGCAACCCGCTCCAGGTCCACGGCAAGGTGGTCGTGGTGGGAGGCGGCAATACGGCCATTGACGCCGCGCGAACCGCGTTCCGGCTGGGGGCCGACGAAGTGGTCATCCTGTACCGTCGCACGCGGACCGAGATGCCTGCCGACGCAGTCGAGATCCATGCGGCGGTCGAGGAAGGCGTCGAACTCCAGCTTCTGGCCGCGCCCACCGGAATCGTCGCGGAGAACGGCAGGCTGAAGGGTATCAACGCTCTCCGCATGGACTTGGGCGAACCGGATGCCAGCGGAAGACGCCGGCCAGTTCCGATCCCCGGAAGCGACTACTTCATCCCGTGCGACTACGTGTTCGGCGCCATCGGCCAGGCCACCGACCTCTCGTGGGCGAAGGGCGCCGATGAGAGCGCCAGCGGGCTCTCGCGGACGAAGTGGGATACGCTCACGGTCAATGACCGCACCATGGAGACCAACATCGGGGGCGTGTTTTCCGGCGGTGACGTCGTCACTGGCCCCAGCGTGGTAATCGAGGCCATCAGCCACGGAAGACGCGCGGCCACAGCGATCCTCTCGTACCTGAAGACTGGGGCTGCCACAGCGGTCCCGAAGCCTTTCTACAGCACGCGGGAGCGCCTGGGAGCCGCCACCGGTGAAGACCTGGCCCACGTCGCAAAGGCTCCGCGAAGCGCCATGCCCGAAGCGGATGCGCATGCGCGAAAGCGCGCCTGGGACGAAACGGAGCTGGGGCTCGGGGAGGATGCGGTCCGATATGAGACCGAACGGTGCCTGGTATGCGGCTGCCTGGATCTGGGTGACTGCGAACTCCAGAAGCTGGCTACCGAGTACGGCGCTGATCCGACACGCCTGAAGGGCGAAATCGTCCGGCACAAGCCTGACGAAAGCCATCCTTTTATCACGTTGGACAACAACAAGTGCATCCTCTGCGGCAAGTGCGTGGCGATCTGCCGAGATCTCGTCGGTCCGGCCGCGCTGGGCTTCGTGACCCGCGGGTTCTCCACCACAGTGCGGCCGACCATGGAAACGCCGCTGGCGGAATCGCCCTGCATCGGGTGCGGCAACTGCATCGATTCCTGCCCCACCGGCGCGCTCATGGACAGGCTGCGCTACCGCAAGCTCCGCGAATGGAAGGCCGAGTATCACGAGACGGCGTGCGCTCACTGCGCGGTCGGGTGCACCCTGCGGTTCGCCACCCTCGTGCCCGGGCTCTTCTGGGTGCAGACACCGGAGGAGATCGCTGAGCCATCCCGTACCTTCCTCTGCAAGAGCGGCCGCTACGGCCATCGCTACCTGACAGTGCCGGAGCGGCTGAACCAGCCGCTGATTCGGGAGAACGGCGCACTCCGCCCCGCATCGTGGGACGAGGCGCTGGACCGGGCGGCGGCCATCATGAAATCGGCTGCCGAGGCGGATGCCAATGGGGTGGCAGTCATCGGAAGCGGCGCACTCACGCTGGAGGAGGCGTTCCTGCTTCAGAGACTGGGACGGCGGGCACTGGGCACGGCCCACGTGGTCACCGGCGCCCAACTCGCGGGTCGGGCCTTTGATCGAGGGCTGGACGGGCTCGTCGGGCTCACCGCATCCACGGTATCCATGGAGGCCCTGGACTCGGCCGATCTGGTCGTAGTCGCGGGAGTTGACCCGGCACAGGCCGCTCCGGTCGTGGATTTCCGTCTCCACCAGGCCCTCCTTCGGGGTGCGAAGGTGGTATACATCGGTCCGCTTTCGGTCGGGGCGGGCGCCAAGGCGACAGTTTCCGTGACCACGGACAGTGCCGCCCCCGTTGCGGTGGCATTGCTGCGCAGGCTCGCGACCGAAGGCGGTTTCGACCGGCCGTATCTCCGTGAACGGTGCTCCGGCTTCGACCGGCTCGAGTACCATCTGAGGAGCCTCTCGGAAGAGGAACTGCTGGATGCCGGGAGTGTGGACATGGAGACGCTGGTCTCCGCGGCCCTCTGCGTCCGATCCGTGACCGGCCGGGTGATCGGCATCGCGGGCGGCGGCGTGGAGGAGGAAGGCGCCCTGCGGGTGTTGACGCTTCTGCTCCTCTGTCTGGGCAAGCTCGGCGTCGAAGGCTCAGGTCTGATCATGCTCCGCGCGGAGGCCAATGATCAGGGAATGCCGGCTGTGGGACTCCACCCCGAGTTCCTGCCCGGACGGATCGCCGCGAAGGGCGGCTCCCTCGGGGCCACCCGCACCGCCCTGGGTACGGTGCAGGCCGCCCTCGTGGTGGGCGATGATCCTCTCGGCACTGCGGGCGCACGCCCAATGGCGGCCGATGGCGTGGATCTGGTGGTCCTCGATGCACTCCCGACCGCCACCACCGGCGCGGCGCAGGTCGTGCTGCCCATATCCGCCCCTGCGGAAACCAGCGGGCGGTTCCTCAACTTCGAACGGCGCCTGATCCCCCTGGTCAAGTACGCCGATCCGCCTGGCGGGAAGGAAACATGGAAGGTGCTCGCCGCACTGGAGGCGCGTCTGGGGAGCGACGCCGGGTACGGGAGTCTGGCAGAACTCATGTGCGCCGTCGATGGAGTACTGACAGGCGCCTGCGGTGTGTCCCCCACACCCGAGCCGTCGTATCTCCAGCGGTTCCTGACCCCAAGCGGGCTCGCCGAACTCGGCCGGCCCGACGTGCTGGCAGGAGTCACCAAGCGGGCCGCTGCCGCTCAGCCGACGGGCACCATTTCCCGGTGGGTCGGTGAGTACCTGGCGCACGCACAGACGGGTCCATCGGTCGAAGACTGACCAGCGGGGGCGGCTTCCCGGGCCGCCCCCAACGGCCACAACGATGTGGGATGCGGGCGAGCGTCCCGCCGATCACCGCGGGTAACCTCCCCCTTGGGAATGGGACGCGGGGCACACGTGACACTGTGGGTGTGAGATGCGGTGGCGGCAGACAGGAGCGGCCTCTGCCAGAATGTGCCGTCCCTTCGCGAACGGCCATGTATGCGCAGGGCAGCACGAGCACACCAGGGATTCGGCGGAGAGGACACCCCTTCTCCCCGCGGGAAATGGCGGGGTTGAGGGGGCGCACAGAGGGTCCTCGAAGGATTTCACCACCCGAGAGGCGGGATCCCGCGGATCAGCCCGCCATCTCCCGCCCGGAGCCATGGCATGCCCGAACTCCCCGAACTTGAAGGCTACGTCGAGGCGCTGACCGGCCGAATCATGGGCGAGAAGCTCGCCGGAATCGAGCTGCGCCATCCATTCCTGCTCCGCACGGTGGAACCGGCGCCCCGAGAGGTCGAGGGGAAGGTCGTGCGGGGCGTCCGGCGGATCGGCAAGCGTCTGGCCATCGGCCTCGACGACGATCTGTGGCTCATGCTGCATCTCATGCTCGGGGGGAGACTTCACTGGCATGAGGCGGGGCGTGGCCCCAAGGGACGCGGGCACCTCGCGGCCTTCACCTTCTCATCCGGCATGCTCACCCTCACCGAGTTCGGCACCAAGAAACGGGCGTCGCTCCACATTGCCCGGGGTCCGGACGCCGTGCAGGCGTTCGATCGCGGCGGGCTCGAGCTACTCGATGCCGATCTGAACGCCTTTCGGCGCGTGCTCACCTCCCGCAATCACACCCTCAAGAGGGCCCTGACCGACCCGACCCTGTTCAGCGGTATCGGCAACGCCTACTCCGACGAGATCCTGCACCGCGCGAGGTTGTCGCCGGCGACGCTGAGCCAACGACTCTCAGATGAGGAGACCGGGCGGCTCTACCTTGCCGCACGTGAGCTGCTGCGCGAGTGGATCACGCGGGTGCATGATGGGGCCCGCGGGGGCTTCCCGAAGGAGATCAATGCCTCGCGCGTCGCCATGGCCGTGCACGGCAGGTATGGGCAGGCCTGTCCGGACTGCGGCTCACTCGTGCAGCGGATCAGGTACGCGGAGACCGAGACGAACTACTGCGCCCGCTGCCAGACGGGAGGCCGTCTTCTTGCCGACCGCTCTCTCTCGCGACTCCTCAAGAAGGATTGGCCCCGCACGCTGGAGGAATTGGAAGAGCGGGCGAGCACGATCGTCCAGCGGTCCGGGCCGTAGCCGCGTCGCTCTGCGGCGCGTGAGCCATGACATCTGGTCCTGGGCGATCCCACGCCAAAGGCGATCCCGGCACTGCACGGGGAATCCGTGGCTGGCTGTGCGCCACTATTCTCACATTAGAATAGTGACGCACACCGTCGAATGCCAGGGTCCCAGTGGCATTACCGCCTCATCCGGGCTCAGCCCGCCAAACGGACGCGACAGAGCGCGTCCCTCCAGGGGCATCACCCACTCCCCTGTTCCATGAATGGATGTTCGACGTTCGATGTTCAACGTTCTCCCCCTGCCCATCCCTGTCCCATGAATGGAGGGACGACCTCCGTGTCGTCCGCAATCCCTCGCCCCACACGCGCCCTTCACGGTAAGTCTGTCTCGAAGTCCTCCTCGCCGACGCGATTCGACCGCGCCAGCTCCTGCTCCTCAGCATCCACCGCCATCACCAGGTAGGTCCAGTTGGCAGCAGGATCGCCGATGCCGTTAGGGCTGGACCATGTCGTGGTGCCGTCAGGCACGACTGCGATGCGATTCACATACGTCGGAGGTGAGACGTCAGGGGCGAACCATGGCTCGTTCGCCATGCCGTAGATCCAGTACTCAGACGCGGGCGTCCACGTACTCCACTGCAGCACCAGATCGCCTCCGGCCAGCTCGCTGGAGAGATGCATCCAACTGAACACATAGGCTCTTCCCGCCCAGGAAGGGCTGCCGCTCGGAGTTTCATTGTACGCTCCGACCATCACATCGGGGTGGCCGTCGCCATTCACGTCCCCTGCCCCCGCCACCGAGTAGCCGAAGTATCCCCACTGCTCCTCGTTCGGCGAGACGAGGGTGTAGAGCAGTCTCCCGGTTCGTCCGCTGAAGATATGCGCTCTGCCGGCCCCCTCCGGGCCGCTGCCGGGGTTCTCCCGGTTCGCGCCCACCATGACGTCATCGTAGCCGTCACCATTCATGTCCCCGACTCCCGCGACCGCCCGTCCAAAGTACCCGCCAGGGGTCTCGTTCGGTGAGATCAACTCATGGAGTGACTCCCCGCTCCGTCCACTGAAGATGTACGCTCTCCCCGCATCGAATGGAGTGCCAGGGGGATCTTCATAGGGAGCTCCCACGACGATATCGGGGATGCCGTCGCCATTCACATCCCCGGCCCCGCCAACCGAATGACCGAACTCGCCGAGCTCTTCCTCGTTGGGTGAGACCAGGGTATGGAGCAAGGCCCAGGTCTGCCCGCTGAACACATGCGCCCTCCCTGCCGCTTGCGGGCTAGGGCTGGTGGACTCCTGTGCGGCGCCGACCACGATGTCCGGGCGCCCATCCCCGTCGAGGTCTCCTACTCCGGACACCGAATGGCCGAAGAGATTGTTGCCCCCTGGCTGGTTGGGCGAGATCAGCGTGCGCAGTAGGCTCGCTGCTTCTCCGTCGAACACATAGGCTCTTCCCCTATATC
>JALOPK010000355.1 GCA_025453925.1 Candidatus Eiseniibacteriota bacterium
TTTTTCAGGAGTGCTTCCAGCTTATCAACATGGGGAAGTTCCATGGAAGGTGAATCCTCTGGGCTCTTCTGAAGTACGTGGCGATCGTCGTTCTCATGGTGCTCATGCGCAACACCAATCCGCGCCTCAGGATAGACCAGGCCGTTCGCTTTTTCTGGGGCATTCTGGTCCCGATCGCTTTGGTCGCGGTACTGCTGGCCGTCTACGGCAAGGCGCACGGCATCGGCTGGCTGTAGGAGCAACGATGGGCTGGAAGATGTGGGCGCTGAAGAAGTCGGTCTGGGTGTATCACGTGAACGTGGGCGCCTGCAACAACTGCGACATCGAGATACTCGAGCTTCTCACTCCTCGGTACGACATCGAACGGTTCGGCATGATGCTCGTCGGCAGTCCCCGGCACGCGGATGCACTGCTGGTCACGGGGATTTGTACCCGCCAGTCAGTCCGGCGTCTGCAGGAGGTGTACCTGCAGACGGCCAAGCCCTGCGTGGTATTCGTGATCGGGTCGTGTGCCGGTGATCGAGGTATCTTCAAGGCCGGATATGGTTCTCCGGCCCCGGTGGACGAGGTCATCCGCGAGGTAGATCCAAATGCCATCATCGCGTACGTGCCGGGCTGTCCGCCCAGACCTGAGGCCATGATATCGGGGGTCGTCAAGGCCCTCGCCGCCATTTAGGAGCAGCCGGTGGATTCAATACTGGAAACGATCAAGGTGCGGCTTGCTTCCGACTTGCTCTCACTGAGCGTCCCGTCCGCCGACAGGGCATTTGCGCGGGTTCAATCGGCGTCAATCCGCAGGTGTGTGGCGCACATCTGGAATCTGGGAGGCCGTCTCGCGACCATGACCGGGATCGAGGTTCGCGACGGCATCGAGGTCAACTACCACGTCTGCTTCGACGGCGACACTCTTGTCATTACGCTGAGCGCCCTCGCTCCGTGGCCGGAACCATCGCTCGAATCGGTGGCGCAGGATATCCCCGGCGCGCTCTGGATCGAGCGTGAAATCCACGATATCCTCGGGGTATCGTTCACCGGCCATCCCGACATGCGTCGGCTCGTCCTGCCTGACGATTGGCCGGAGGGAGTCTATCCCCTCAGGAAGGGTTTCGAGGCATGAAACGCACGCTCATTCCCATCGGCCCCTACCACCCCCTTCAGGAGGAGGCCGAGTTCTTTCAGTTGTTCGTCGAGGGTGAAACCGTGGTGGACATGGATGTCCGCATCTCCTACAATCACCGCGGCATCGAGGAGCTGTCATCGCGCAAGACCTTTGATCAAGTGCCCTACCTTGTCGAACGGGTGTGCGGCATCTGTTCCGCCAGCCACCCCATCGCCTACATCCAGGCCGTTGAAGACATCGCCAGGGTGCAGGTCCCCGATCGGGCACTCTACCTCCGCACCATCGTCCTCGAACTGGAGCGCCTCCACTCCCATATGCTCTGGATCGGCCTGGCCGGGCATTTCATCGGGTACAACACGGTCTGGATGTGGGTTTGGAGGTATCGCGAGCCGGTGATGGATATCCTCGAACTGATTACCGGCAGCCGGGTGAACTACGCCAATGCCAAGATCGGCGGTGTCCGCCGGGATGTCTCGCCCGACTTGTACCCGGAGATCCGCAAGGCGGCCGATGCCGTAGTCGGGCCGATTGAGCTGGTGATCAAGGCGGTACGCGACGATCCGGTGCTGCGAGCGCGGCTCAAGGGCGTCGGCGTACTCAAGAAGTCCGCTGCCCGGGCATGGTGCGTCACAGGGCCAACGGCCCGCGGATCCGGGCTGCATATCGATGTGCGCAAAGACGATCCGTATGCCGCATACGACCGCCTGAAGTTCGACGAAGTCGTCTGGGATGACGGCGATGTGTACTGCAAGTTCATGGTACGATGTTTCGAGTGCCTGGAGGCGGTCAAGATCATCCACCAGTGCCTCGACCAGATCGAGCCGGGCCCCATTGATGCCATGGTTCGGGAAATCCCTCCGGGGGACGGCTGCGGACATGCCGAGGCGCCCCGCGGCGAGACGTTTCATTTCGTGCGTTCCGATGGTTCCGCGACTCCCGTTCGCCACAAGGTCCGTGCTCCCAGCTACGTGAATATCCCCAGCTTCAAGGCGAGTTGCGTTGGACAGGAGATCGCCGACGTCGCCCTGATTCTCGCCTCGGTCGACCCCTGCTATTCATGCACCGAGCGAGTCGCCGTCGCCAAGGATGTGTCGACGGGCAAGGTGCTGTGGACCCACAGTGATCTGGTCCGGCTCAGCCGCGAGAAGACCGTCCGAATGGGAGGGAAATAGCGTGAACCCGATGCTGGCGGCTCTGGCGACCGCACTGGGTGGCGGGCTGCTGGCCTATGTGCTGTCCAGGAAGGCACCCACGATCAGCCAGCTCCTCTCCTTTCTTGGCAGTCTCTTCGTTGCGGTGTTCGTTGCGAGGGTGTGGTCCCGTGGGTCTGACGCGGCGTCATGGTCTCCTTTCACGAATGCCCCGTCGTGGATTGCCCCGTACCTGGCACTGGATCTCAAGGTCGGGGTGCTGGAGGTGGTGCTCCGGGCGACACGCCTCGGCAATCTCGCCGCGGTGGGGACTGCATTTTTCGGAGTGATCATCTCGCTGTACGGCATGACCGCCCTCCGGGAGCACCCGGAACGAGGCCGGTTCGCTGCTTTTCTCCTTTGGACACTGTGTGGCGCGCTGGTGGCTGTCTGGGCGGACAATCTCCTCTTCATGCTCGTGGGGTGGGAGACCGTCACCCTCATGCTCTATCTGATGGTGAATGCCAATCCGTCGGGCGCCCGACCAGCCGAAAAGGCATACGGCATCCTCGGCTTCACCGATGTGGGGTTGCTCATGGCGATTGCCTTCCTCATGGCGGTCGGCAAGACCCGGGGGCTTTCGCTCAGCGACTCGACCATCCACGTCGGCTCGACCGGCACGGCCATGGCCTACTTGCTCTTTCTCGCCGCGGCGCTGGCGAAGGCGGGCGCCTGGCCCCTGCACACATGGTTGCCCCCCGTAGCCAAGGGAACGCCCGCCATCGTGTCGGCGCTGTTGCCGGCATCACTGGACAAGCTCCTGGGGATCTACCTGCTCGCGCGAGTCTCCCTGGACCTGTTCGTCCTTGCCCCGTGGGTGAACACGCTGCTTATGGTGATCGGCGCAGTTACCATCCTCTCTGCGGTCCTGATGGCGATGGTCCAGCACGATCTCAAGCGCCTCCTTGGGTTCCACGCGGTGAGTCAGGTCGGGTACATGGTGCTCGGGATTGGAACGGGGATCCCCCTGGGCGTGGCGGGAGGGCTGTTCCATATGGTCAATCACGCGCTGTACAAGAGCGGCCTGTTCCTGGTCGCCGGGACGGTGGAGCGCTATGCGAAAACCGTAGAGCTCGACGACCTTGGAGGACTCCGGCGCGCACTGCCCTGGACCCTTGGTGTCGCGATCACGACTGCCATGGCCATCTCGGGAGTCCCTCCGACCAACGGATTTGCCTCTAAGTGGCTTGTGTATCAGGGCACTCTCGCGGTCGGCGGCACTCTCGGGATGCTTGTGTTCGCGGTCGCGGTGTTTGGGAGCGCACTCACCCTCGCGTCATTCGTCAAGGTGCTTCACAGTGTGTTCTGGGGTCCGGAGACAGAACGATCTGCTCCTGCCGGGCGGCCGGAACCGCTGGGCATGATCCTTCCCATGCTGCTCATCGCCACCCTCTGTGTGGTCTTGGGGATCTGGGCGGGGCCCAGCCTTGGCGTATGGATCGCGCCGGCGTTGGATGAGCTGGGGTTCAGCCTTCCTCCGGACCAACTCCAAGGCCTTAGTTTTGGGAATGGCGCATGGAATCCTTTGCTGGCCACAATCCTCCTCGCCTGTGGCGGCGCACTCGGCCTTCTCATCTACGCCGTGGGTGGGGTGCGGAGGGCGCGGGTGGCGGATGCATTCGTGGCCGGGGAACGATTCGGCGATCGGCCACCCT
>JALOPK010000062.1 GCA_025453925.1 Candidatus Eiseniibacteriota bacterium
CCCTCACAAAGGCGGATGTATACCAGTCCTCCGCCGAGATACTCATCGACATTCCCGAGATCCAGGCCAGCCCCTGGGAGCTGGCCATTGGCGGCAAGAAGGTCAGATCCATCGACTTCTACAAGGCCATCCTGGAGAGCCAGCCTTTCTTGAAGAAGGTGGCCCAGAAGGCATATGAGGACGAGCTTTCGAGCGAGACGTCGAACCTCACACTGGACGCCGCTCTGTTCCGGGTCATGGGGCGAATCGATTTCGTCGCGCAGCGGCACGAGGGATTCTACAGTCTGTCCTGCGTCGCCAATGATCCCGATGAGGCCTTCGCACTCGCCGACGCCGCCAAGGACGTCTTTCAGGAGCAATGCAACGAGCTGGTGCGCCAGGACTCGCAGAAGCTCGTCGACTACGTGACCGACCAGATCGAGGCGGTGAGCGAGCAGCTCGCCCAGTCTACCCATGACCTGGAGATGTTTCAGCGCCAGCTCGGCGAGGTACGTTTGGAGGAGAACCAGACGGTGGTGAGTGAACTGGCCAGCTATCAGCAGCGGCAGAGTGAGGCGGCCAACCAGAAGGCAACCGTGCGGGGCGAACTCGCCAGCGTGCGTGGGCAGTACCTGGAACTTGACGCACGCATCCGCCCGAGCGGCCCCACGGGCAACAGCAGGCTCTCCCAGCTGCAGAACCAGCTCGCCCAAATCGACACCGATCTCGAACGTTTGCGGCTCACCAGGGAGCCGGATGATCCCGAAGTTCGCCAGCTCCGGAGGGATCGTGAGAAGATCGCCAGGTCCGTCGTGCAGGAGTCGATGACGGGATCCAGCTCGGGGATGAATCCGGCGGCAGCGGCCTCCTGGCAGCAACTTCAGGAGCGCGTGGCCCAGTTGGAGGGGGAACTGGACAAGCTAGAGCGGCAGGAGAGGTTCTACCGCAACGAGATCACCCGGTTCCAGCGCGAGCACCCGGATCTCTTCCGTCAGACCATCGAACTGGCGAGGCTCCGTCGCGTGGTTGATACCCACAACAAGGCCATCAACTTCCTCGTGGAAGAGCGCGAGAAGGCCCGAATCAAGGGCGCGACTGAGACCGCGGGCATTAAAGTGATCGACAACCCCCGACGCCCCGTTGCGCCTCTTCCCTCTCGCACCAAGACCTACATCCTCTTCGGAGCCGTCATCGGCATACTCTTAGGCGTGGGATCCGCGTACGCGCTGGAGTATTTCGACAACTCCATCCGAACCGCAGAGGAGGTCCAGCGCAGCGTGTCCCTTCCGGTACTGGGGACCATTCCCCAGATCCGCACCGGAACGCGCGGCGCGACCGGTACATACGCAGGCAATGTTTTCGGGATCGGTGAGGGCGCCGGCACTGGCGACGACACGCTGAAGATGAGCGAGAAGATCGTGACTCACTTCGCCCCCAAGGATCCCATCAGCGAGGCCTATCGCTCTCTGCGCACCAACATACAGTTCGCGCGCCTCGACAAGCCGATCCGCAGTATGCTGGTGTCGAGTGCCGGCCCGAAGGAGGGGAAATCGCTGAGCGTCATCAACCTGGCCACCACTTTCGCGCAGATGGGGGAGAAGACCTTGGTGGTGGATGCAGACATGCGTCGTCCGACGCAACATCATCTCTTCGGGATCGACCGGGATCCGGGCCTGACCACGCTGCTGAGCAGACAGGACATGACCTTGCGGGACGTCATACGAGGCACTGAGGTCGAGAACCTGTTCGTGATTCCCGGGGGGAGCTCCGCCCCCAATCCGGCCGAACTGCTTGGTTCCCCGCGGATGGAAGCCCTCATTGCTGAAATGATGAGCGAGTTCGGGATGGTCGTGTTCGACACGCCGCCGGTGGTGGCGGTGACCGACGCGGCGCTTCTCTCCAGAAAGGTTGACGGCGCATTGTTGGTCTGCCGGTGGGGACAGACGGACCGTCACCTTCTCATGCACGCCGCCGACCTCATGCGAAAGGTCGGCGCGAGCATGATCGGCGTGCTGATGAACAATATCGATGTGTACCACCGTTATGGCTCGTATGGTCATTACTACCACTACTACTACTACAGCAGCGATGCGAAGACGGGAGCATCGGCGTGAACGGCGAACGCTGGATGCCCGACGGCGTTTCGATCATGATTCCCGCATTCAACGAAGAAGACGGGATCGGTCCGACCATTGAGGCGGTGCAACAGGCATTCCTCCGGATCGATCTCCCCGGCGAGATCATAGTGGTTGACGACGGCAGCACCGACGGCACCGTGGAGAGAGCGGCCCGGTACGAGGGTGTCCGGATCGTGCGGCACAAAGAGAATCGGGGAGTTGGTATCGCCCGCAACACGGGCATCCTCGAGGCGCGCTACCAGGCCGTCGGCATGCTTGATGCCGACGGCACCTATCCCGCCGATTCGATCCCCGCTTTGGTGGAAGGCTTGGGGGAGTACCATATGACGGTCGGCGCCCGCGTAGGGCGCAAAGTCGCCCGCGACTGGGCGCGGATGGTGCCGAAGTGGCTGATCCTCAAGCTGGCCTGCTACATCAGCGGTCAACGGATCCCCGACCTGAATTCCGGCCTGAGGCTTTTTCGCCGGGATTCGGCGCTGCGCTTCTTCAACATACTCCCCAAAGGTCACTCATGGGTGTCAACCATCACCCTGGCCATGTTGAGCAACGGCATGGCCGTCAAGTTCGTCCCCGTTGACTACTACAAGAGGATCGGGAGGTCCACCTTCCATCCGCTTCGCGACACCTACAACTACATCATGGTGATCATCAGAACCGTCATGTACTTCGATCCGCTCAAGGTCTTCTTCCCGGCGGGGCTTCTTCTTCTTCTCGCCGGGATCGCGAAACTCGTTTTCGACCTTGTCCGGTTCAACGACATCAAGGAGAGCGATGTCATACTCATCGTGACGGCGTTGCTCGTCCTCTTCCAAGGTCTCCTGGCCGATCTCATCGTCGCCAGAACGAAGCTCCTGGGCAACGGAGGGCAACGCTGATGGCAGTCGTTCTTGTCACCGGGGGGGCCGGTTTCATCGGCTCCCATCTCGTGGATGCATTGGTGGCGCGGGGCCATGAGGTTCGGGTTCTGGACAGCCTGGAACCCCAGGTTCACGGATTCTCTGGCGTCGCCCCCGACTATCTGAACTCGGCCGCTTTGTTCCACCGGGGCCGCATCGAGGACCCGGCGACGCTAGCGGCCGTGCTCCCGGGTGTCGATGTCGTGTTCCACGAGGCCGCCATCGTGGGGGTCGGGCAGTCGATGTACGAAATCCGCCGGTACGTGGACGGGAACACCGGCGCCACCGGCGCGTTCCTCGAGTTTCTCGTCCACCACCCGGAACTCCGGCCGCGGAAGCTGGTGGTGGCTTCGTCCATGTCCATCTATGGGGAAGGCGCCTATAGGGGCAGCGATGGGGCGGCCCTGTACCCGCACGTGCGATCCCGGCAGCAGCTTGAGAACAGGGTCTGGGAGATCATGGATGACCATGGGCAGGCGGCGCAGCCCCAACCTACCGGGGAGCAGAAGCCTCTCCATCCGACCTCCATCTATGCCGTCACCAAGCGCGACCACGAGGAGATGTGCCTCGCCGTCGGGTACGCCTACCGCATGCCGACCGTGGCCCTACGATACTTCAACGTGTACGGCCCACGTCAGGCCCTCTCGAATCCCTATACCGGCGTCGGCGCCATTTTCAGTGCGCGCCTTCTCAACAACAAACCGCCGCTCGTGTTCGAGGACGGGTGCCAGACCAGGGACTTCGTGCACGTCTCCGACATCGTCCAGGCCAATATCCTCGCCATGGAGTCGGACGCGGCTGACTACCGCGCGGTCAATGTCGGAACCGGCACGCCAACCTCCGTGCTCGGGGTGGCATCCCTGCTGTCCGAGCACCTGGGGTACGCGGGCGCACCACTGATCCTCGGCAAGTTCCGCGAGGGCGACATCCGTCATTGCGTGGCCGATATCACCTGCGCCCGGCATCTGCTGGGGTACCGGCCTACCGTTGCGCTCCATGAGGGTATCCCGGAACTGGTCCGATGGGTGAGCGCCCAGCGCGACGTGCTCGATGGTACCGATCGTGCGGCGGATGAACTGAGGAAGTGGGGCCTGACGGAATAGGGGGCGGCCGGCCGTTGCATGTGGTCTTCTTCGGCACCTACGACACTCACCGGCCTCGCTTCCGAATCCTGACACGCGGCCTTGCGCAGGCGGGCGTCACCGTATCGCAGTGTCATGCGTCCATCTGGGGCGACCTGGAAGACCGCAGCCACATGCGCGACGCCAGGAACTACCTACGCCCCGCGCTCAGATGGTGCGCCGCCATGCCGCGTCTGGCGCGGGCCTATGCCGCGATCCCTCCCCACGACGCGGTCATCGTGCCCTACCTCGGCCAGGCTGACGCCGTCGCCGCGAGACGGCTGGTCAGAAAGCGCGGAGCCCCACTCATCTTCGATCCCTACGTGTCACTCTTTGAGACGGTCATCGGAGACAGGAAACTCGCCCCTTCGCGCAGCCTCGCCGCCCACGCGATCCGCTTGCTCGACGTGCGTGCGTTCAAGGCGGCGGACCTCGTGGTGGTCGACACGGCTTCCCACGGGGATCTCATAGCCGACCAGCTGAGGCTTGGATCCTGGCGTCGACATGTCATCCCGGTGGGCGCCGAGGCGGACGTGTTTGTTTCGCGGCCACTTCCCGCCGGACGGAGCACTACTTCGGTGCTGTTCTATGGTTCCATGATTCCCCTGCACGGCATCGAGACCATCGTCAGAGCAGCGGCCGGACTGAGGGATCGCGGTTCGGTGCGTTTCACCGTGATTGGAACGGGTCAGGAACATGCAAAGGCGCGAGCCCTTGCGGCGCAACTTAACGCCGGGAGCATCATCGAGTGGCGGGATCGTGTGCCCTATGATCTGCTCCCCTCGGTGATTGCGGAGGCTGACATCTGTCTGGGCATTTTCGGCACCACCAGGAAGGCGCACGCGGTCGTGCCCAACAAGGTTTATCAGGCATTGGCGGTGGGGCGTCCCGTGGTCTCTGCCGACACCCCCGCGATGCGGGAATGGTTCACGCCGGGAGTCGATTGCCTTCTGACACGGCCGGGGGACCATCATCAACTCGGCGAGGCGATCGTCAGCCTGATTGAGGACCGGGCCTTACGTGAGCGCCTCGCCCATGACGGTCACCGGTTATTCGCTGAGAAGTTCAGCGAGGCGGCCATCGGCGAGGCGGCCCGGGCCATGTTGACCGCCTCTTCTCCTCTCCGCTGCGCTGGATTGGCTGGCGGCAGGTGAGGGTGTGTCGCCCGACGCCTGTCCGCCGCGGAACGCGAGGAGCGACCCCGGGTGTACAATGAGCACCACACGTCGCGGTGTGCCGGTGCCCGCTGTGAGCCTGCCGGGAGGTGACGTGCGGTGTCATGTTCCAGGAGCGGTGCGCTGGCGACCAGGATCACGCCTACGGTGACGGCCGGAGGTCCACGGAATGCCATGCCGCCCGCCGTGAAGGCGGCGGCCGCATCGGCTCGGGAGGTCAGGCGACCCCGGGGCGGGGAATCTTCCGTGCCTCCTCTCCTGGGGCCGCGGTCCGGCGAATGCCGCGTGCATGTCGAAATGAAGAGGGATCGACGGATTCGGTCGAACGCCCCGCACTGTCGGGATGCGATGTGACGCCTCCTCTCCGGGGCGCCAAGGAGGATGAAATGAGGAATGGATGGGTTCTCCTGTTCATCTTGATGCTGGGGTGTCTGCCCGCCAGTGCGTACGACCACAAGTACGCCGCAGAGTTCCTCAACATCGGAGTAGGTGCCCGTGCCGGCGCCATGGGAGGCGCGTTCAGCGCCGTTGCCGATGATGCGTCCGCCGGCTATTGGAACCCTGCGGGGTTGCGCCTTCTGTCCCGCAGGCAGATCGGGCTCATGCATTCTGCGCAGTTCGGAAACGAGGTGAAGTATGATTACCTGGTGTTCGGTTCACCGGGAGGAGTCGAGTCTTACGGCGTGAGCCTCATCCGAATGGGCATTGATGACATTCCCTACACCGAGGACGCGTTCCACGACTGGGGCATGGACAACATCCCCCCCGGCTCACCCGGTGACGACGGATCCGATGACTACGACCCGGCCACGAATCCCGACGGCACTGAGGGAAACGGCACATGGGATCCGTACGACTCGACCTTCCCCGATCTGCCCGGGGAGGGCATCGATGAGGGCGCCATCGAGTACAAGAGCGATGTGGAGATGGCGCTGCTAGTGACCTACGCAAAGACCATTGGGGCCCTCAGCGCCGGCGCCAACGCGAAGCTGATACGCCAGGGAATCGGGGACGCCAGCCTCCTGGGATTGGGCGGTGACGATACGATGTTCGGGTTCGGCGTTGATCTGGGGCTGCTGTATCAGATTCGGCCCTGGTGGCGAACCGCTGCCGTGCTTCGTGATGCCGTGGGTACCCTTTTGGTATGGAATAACGGCACACGCAATACCAAGACGCCGACGCTTACTGTGGGCAATGCGGTGTTCGCCCGCGCGGCCTCGAACCAAGTAAGACTGACGGTCGCCGCCGATGTCGACCTCCGATTCGAAGGGCGGGAAACCGCCAGTCAGTTCTCAACCGGCGCGCTGAGCGCCGATCTCCGGATCGGCGGGGAGATTGCTTACCGGGAGGCTATCGCGCTCCGCGCAGGCCTGCAGCCCTCCTCGAGAGACAAGGAGCCCTACGGACGAGCCTGGGATCTCACGCTGGGAGCCGGGCTGTCATTCAGAGGAATGATGCTTGACTATGCATTCTCGGAGCACCGCGTCTTCGACCAGACCCACAAAGTGTCCCTTGGTCTTCTCCTGTAGCACAAGAGCCCTGTTGTCCTGTCAAGGAGTGTGTGATGGCGCTCGGTCATACTGAGATACCGCGTCTCGTGGTGGTGGGAATTGACGGCGTCCCGCTCACCCTGCTGCATGAACTGATGAGCCGCGGCATCATGCCCGCCATGAAAGCGCTGGTTTCCGACCGTACCGTGGAACTGCTCAGCGTGTACCCGACAGTGTCATCGGCTGCGTGGACGAGTTTCATGACTGGCCTTCATCCCCCGCGGCACGGCATTATGGGGTTCGTCAACAAGACGGCCGGGAGCTATGACATCCTCTTTCCGCGGCGCGAACACATCCGTTCGCCGCTCGTACAGGAGATCGTGAGTGAGGCGGGGGGTACGGTGTTCTCCATGGGGGTTCCGGTGACGTTTCCCCCCATGCACCTGCGTGGCGTCGTGATCTCCTGCTTTCTCGCTCCCGGGCTGGACAAGGCCGTCTTTCCTCCCGGCGAGCTTGCCACGCTGCGTGAACTCGGCTACGTCATGGATCCGGATCCTCTCGTGGCCCATCAGGACCGCGCTCGTTTCATGGGGATGATTCACCACGGACTGGAGCGGCGCATCGCCACCGTCCAGCACTACTTCCGCAGCCAGCCGTGGGACCTTTTCCTCGTGCACGTGATGGAAACAGACCGGCTTCATCACTTCTTCTGGCGCGACCACGACACCCCCGGATCCGCGTTCCACGAGGACTTCTTCCGGTTCTACCGCAGGCTTGACGGCCTCTTCGAGTGGCTCGGACAGGAAATGGGGGATTCCCGCCGGCTTGTCGTCCTGTCCGATCACGGGTTCTGCGGACTCGACTGGGAAGTCAATGCCGGAAAGTGGATGGTAGATCAGGGGATGACCGTGCTCCGATCGACGACTCCCGGGCCGCCGCTGACCAACGTGGAGTGGAGCAAGACCAAAGCCTACAGCATGATACCGGGCCGCGTCTGGGTAAACCGGCGCGGGAGGGAGCCCGAAGGAATCGTGAGTCCTTCCGAGGCGGATGACGTTCTCGCCCGGCTCAGAGGAGCCGCCATGGAGTGGAGGGATCCCAGGGGCCAGCCGGTAATCGATAAGGTGCTCATCGGCACGGAGATCCCCGGCTACAGGGAGGGGAACGGAATTCCGGATGCGCTGCTGATATCGAAGCGAGGGATGGATCTCAAGGACGGTGCCTTACGACCCGAGTTGTTCGAGCGGAAGGCCCTCAACGGCATGCACACCTATGACGACGCGCTGCTCTTCTTCGGGCCGGATCAGATTCGTGCCGAACATGCGCCATGGATCGGGGATCTGGCGCCGACATTGCTCCGCGTTCTCGGGCAACCGGCGCCCCACGACCTGGATGGCAGAGCTCTTGTCTGATTCGTCTCACAGAGCATGCCAGGGATCCTACAAGCTTGCTTGTGGGATCTCTCGCATCCTTGTTTGGCAGCGGTTCTTATAGGAGACGGCGAGTCCCCTTATCATCGATCCTTGGTGGTTTCGACCGAAGAACGAAGGCGTTGAGGCGGAGTCACCAACGGGCGACAAGCCGAACATGTTCGGCTCAGGAAGCCCCCGAGCTCGCTCGGGGGTGCTTCATTCCGCACAGGACACAAGGAGCACGAGCGTGGGTAACCGATGCATTCTCCTCGGCCTCGATGGGGCCACGTATGATCTCCTCGACCCGTGGATGGACGCGGGGTTTCTGCCGAATCTGAAGGACCTGCTTGCCCGAGGTGCGAAGGGCGTGCTCCGCTCCACGGATCCTCCCACGACGCCGCCCGCGTGGACCTCGGTCCTCACAGGGGTCAATCCGGGCAAGCACGGGATTTTCGACTTCCGGGACTCGTTCCACCGTGATCCGCGCCGACCTCTCGTGAGCTCGCGTTCCATGAAAGCCCCCCGCATCTGGCAGATTCTCAATGCCGCCGGTCTCCGTACTGCCATCATGAACGTTCCCATCACCTTCCCGCCAGAACCTCTCGATGGGTTCATGATAAGCGGGATGATGACGCCCAACGACGAGGCTGAGTACACCTACCCGCCCGAGCTCAAGGCTCGTCTCGACGGGATGGTCGGGCACTACGTGGTTGACGTTGACATACCGCGCTATGACGTGGAGATCTGGAAGGACGCGCAGGCGTTCTTCGACGACGTGGAGCGCGCCTTCACGCGGCGATCCGAGGCTTTCCTCCGGCTCATGAAGGAAGAACGATGGGACTTCTTCATGGTGGTGTTCGTCATCCTCGATCGCATTCAGCATCTGTTCTGGAAGTTCTTGGTGTCGGAGTTCGAACAGTACCACACCCCACTGGGCGCGAGGGTTCGGGATAGAGTGATCGCGCTCTACAGCCTGGTGGACAGGACCATCGGCGCAGTGATGGAACAGCTTGATGGATCGACCACGCTTCTGCTCTGCTCGGACCACGGTTTCGGCGGCACAAGAGCGTGGTTCAACGTGAACCGTTGGCTCGAGCGGGAGAAGCTGCTGACGCTGGTGCCCTCGGTCCGGTGGAAGAAGCGAATCTTCTACACCCTCATGTCGTGGAATGACTCATCCTTCGTGAAGGCCGTGGTGCCGGCGTCAGTACAGAGCATGGTCAGGGGGCGCATCCGGGCGGGGCGCTCAACCTACAAGACCGATGTGCTGGCCACGGTGGATTGGTCCCGGACCAAGGCTTTCTTCGCCAGTATTCCCAGTCAGGGCATCTATGTCAACCGACAGCTGGTGCCGGAGCGCGAGCGAGACAGCCTTCGGCGGGACATCCGCGACCGGCTGCTGGGACTCAAGGACCCCGAGACTGGCAAGACATTCGTCGACCGGGTGATGTTCCCCGAGGAAATCTATGACGGGCCAGAGAGCATCTACGCACCCGATGTGCTCTTTGTCGCGCAGGATTATGGATATCTGGGGAGGCAGCTCTTCGGTACCTCGCGGGTCGTCGAGACGAGTCTCCATACGCCGAACGGATTCCATCGGGTCGGAGGCATTTTCGGCGCGTACGGACCCGATATCCAGCCGGGTACCGCGGTCCGGGGAGCTGCCGTGCACGATGTGACGGCCACCGTGCTGCATGCCATGGAGCAGCCCGTGCCGTCCTACATGGATGGCCGCGCGCTGATTGAGATTTTCTCGCCCGACTATCGCGACGCCCATCCCGTGCACACCGCAGGCAACGATCAGTACGAGACCGCGCAGCGAGGACACCACTACAGCGCGGAGGAACAGCAGGAGTTGGAGGAGCGGCTCCGGAGGCTCGGTTATTTAGGCTGATCCGAAGTCGTGATCCGGTGACCCTTGTGCCGCGCCGCCATCCCAGTTTCTTGGTGCTTCTTCGGTCGACCGTCTACGCCACTCCCCTGCGGAGAGGCGATTGGATCCGGCATATCGCGCGTCCCTTACTTCGGCGAGCCCCCGCACCGCGAGGTTCGCTCGGTCTCATGAGGTGTGACGAATGACACAGAGCAAGTCTCGAAGTTCCCTCAGGAGCCTGCTCACCACGGCTCTGAAAGCCACCCTGACGGTGGGCGCCTTCTGGTTGCTGCTGAACCACAAGATTGCAGATGGAAGCCACCTCATGCTGTTGGCCTCCGACGGAACCACGCTTCATCTTGCGGTCGGCGAGAGCATTCTCCTGGAGCAGGGTGCCGCCTCCGTCATCTCATCGCGACAGCTCGACATCGGCGGTCAACCCACGCATGTTCAGACCGGTGACTACCTGCAGCGGGCCGATGGCGCCGAGCTGCAGGTGCTGCCCGAGGGGAAGACCACCACCTACCGTGCCATTCGCACATACCTGCCTCGGATCCATGCCCGCACGTTCTGGCTGTTCATCGGGATCGGCGCGCTGGTGAAGGCAATCGGCATCCTCGCCAGCATGCTGCGCTGGCACGTCCTCCTGCTTGGGCAACAGATCCGCTTTCCCTTCGGACATCTGGCGGGGACCTTCATGATCGGCCGCTTCCTGGGCACGTTTCTCCCGTCCACCGTGGGCCTCGATGGGTACACCCTGTTTGATGCCGCACGGCACAGCAGGCGGACAGTGGAGGTTGCCGCTGCCAAGTTCATAGAGAAGATCATGGGCATCGTGGGGATCCTCCTGACGTTCCTGGTCACGCTTCCCCTCGGATACGCCGTGTTCAGGAACAACCTGGGAGAGAATGCTGGCCACGTGACCGCGATCACGGTTGCCGTCTCCGTCGGCGCAATCGTCGTGTTCTTCTTCGTGCTCATGCGCCCCAAGATCATCGACCCCTTCATCCGCCTCCTCCCCGGCGAAGGAAAGCCCGCGCACATGCTCCGACACATCAGGGAGGCTGCCGGCGCCTATGACCACCACAGAGCCATTCTCGTGCTCGCGGCGGCGCTGAGCTTCCTCGTCCATTTTCTTACGGCCGTCATGTACTACTTCACCGCCCGGGCCATCGGCGCGTCAGGCGCCGATCTCTGGGAGATCAGCTTCGCGAGTTCCATCCAGATCTTCGCCACCGTCATCAGTCCCTTCACCATCGCCGGCGAAGGCGTGCGCGAGATCGTGACTTATGTCCTGCTCGGCGGCATGATGGGCGGGGAGGCCACGATTCTGTTCAGCGCCTTGGGGTTCTGGTCCGCGGAGGCGCTCACTCTGGTGGGCGCGGTTGTCTGGTTCGCGCGGCGACGCGGCTATGCTCCCCGGTTCGTAGAAGTAGGAGGCGTGCGGCTGAATCCGGCGGCGCCACCTCCCGCGCCTCCCACACCCCCGGCCCCCGATCCTCGGCCGCCGCGGGGACGCAGGATCATCAGCGGGCTGATGGGCGGGCTCTTCGGAGGTGCCCTGCTGGGCTTCCTGGAGGGGCTCGTCGTCATCCGGCTCGCCAACCAGGACGAGATGTGGGTCCTGCCCTATGCATTCCTGCTCTACGGTGTCTTCGGCGCCGCTCTGGGCGCGGCCACGGGGGTGCTGATCGAGCCCCTGGCCCGCCTGTCGGGGAGGAGGGAGGTTCGCGGCACCACGTTCGCCCTGGCATTCGCCGGCGTTTTTGCCCTCTGGGGTGCAGTGGTGACCCGGTTCCGCCTGGTCCGGGATCTGTTTCGTGAGCGACCGCCTCAGGGGCTCTTGCTCCCACTGGTGGTCCTGTGCGCGGCGTTCATCGTGGGTGTAGCGCTCTTTGCACTGGTGAAGAAGCTGTCGCGTCAGGGCAGGCCGTTTGCGCCTCTCCGTGAAGCACTCTCGGGCTCTCTGGTGTACATCGGGCTTTTGGGCGCGCTTCTGCTTGTGGCGTGGTGGGGGAAGACTGAACCTCCGGTGAGCAGCGTGGATCCCGCGGCACAGACCAAGGCGGCGGGACGTCCGAACGTCCTTCTCATCGTGGTGGACACCATGCGGGCCGACCGCCTCGGGTGTTACGGCTATCCCGAGAACACCAGCCCCACGCTGGATGCAATGGCCGCCGAGGGTGTCGTTTTCAGGCGCGCGGTTGCGCAGGCCTCGTGGACGCGGCCCTCAATCGCCACCATCCTCACGGGACTGTACCCATCCACCCACCAGGCCATCAGCAAGGTCAGCATTCTACCTGAGGCCGTCGTCACCCTTGCCGAGGTCTTCCACCAGGAGGGATACTATACGGCGGGGTTCGCGGACAACATCAACATCGCCCCGATGTTCGGATTCGGTCAGGGGTTCTGCGAGTACCACTATCTGGCGCCCGCGTACTTCTACGGCGCGTCGGAGTCGGCATCGAAGCTGACCTTGTACGACCTCGTGCGTCTGGTGAAAGAGCGATTCCTCTCCAAGTCGAAGCACGTCGATCACTACTACCGTGACGCCGAACGCATGACTTCCGAGGCCATCGACTGGATGAAGGAGGAGCGCGGTGAGCCGTTTTTCCTGTTCCTCCACTACATGGACCCACACGACCCGTACTTCGTCCACCCGTACAATGGCGAGGGCTACGCCCGCGTGTCCATGCCCAAGCCCCCGCTGGAGATGGCGCCAATGCTCTCGGCGCTCTACGATGGCGAGATTGCGTTCTGGGACCGCAGTTTCGCGGATCTGTTGGCATTCATGAGATCGCGGGGGCTGCTGGACAACACGATCATCGCGGTGACCGCAGATCACGGCGAGGAGTTTGCCGAACACGGGGGATGGTGGCATGGAGCCACGCTCTACGACGAGGGCATCCTCATCCCCCTGGTGATCCGGCTGCCGCAGGCTGCATCCGCCGGAATGGTCATCGACCACCAGGTTCGACTGCTGGATGTCGCGCCGACCTTGCTCGATCGCTGCGGGTTGCCCATACCCGGGACCATGCAGGGGGAGGCGCTAAGATGGGAGGATCCGGGGTTCTCAGGTATCCGGCAGGTCTTCTCCGAAGAAGACTTCGAGGGCAACCTTCTGGCATCCGTCAGGACTCCTGACTGGAAACTCATCCGCGCGAACCAAGGGAATCGCCGCGGGCTCGATCCGCTGGAGCTGTACCATCTTCGCGACGACCGCAAGGAGCGGTTCTCTTTGGTTGCCCAAGAGCCGGACACCGTGCGCACGCTTCAGGGGAGTATCGATGACATCCACCACCAGGCAACGAGAGTCGCGGTGCAGGGCAAGACGCAGGAACTGGATGCCGGCACGA
>JALOPK010000356.1 GCA_025453925.1 Candidatus Eiseniibacteriota bacterium
TGGAGGGAAACGAGGCGCCCTCCGCCGGCACCTGAACGACGCCGATTCCGTATCCGCTCTGCCCGGGATCTTCCACAAGCTCGGCCACGTCCGCTTGGCAGAGCAATTTGCGCCAGAATAGCCCAACCTGGTTGGTAGTGAGCGTTTGCTTCTCAACGATGTCGTGCAGCGCGATGAGTCCTCCGGGTCGCACGAGCCCGCAGTAGTCGCGGTAGTCCTGCTCGACGCCTGCGGCGGTGTGATCTCCGTCGATGAACAGGAAGTCGAGCCCGAATCGTCCGATGTCGCGCCACAAACGTTCCCTGACCTGCGGCGAATGCGTGTCGCCTTCCACCACCTCGACCCTGCATCCTCCCGGAGGAGGGAATGAGGGGGCGAGCCGTCGAACGAATCGCCTCACCCTCAGGTCGCAGCTCACGACCCGTTCCGTGGCCATTTGACACCATAGAAGAAGGGTTCCTCCCCGGGCAGTCCCGATCTCGGCGATACGCTGCGGCTCGATGGCAGCCACAAGATTGCACAGGGCGCGTATCTCGGTTCGCAGTTGGAGCGTCTTGATACGTCGGGAGCCCTTGAACAGCAGTGCCTGGTCGATCCACTCCTCGATGCCGGTCTCTTGTGCGTGCAGTCTCGCCAGAGTTCGACGAGACCGGTGGAGGTGGAGCGGTTCGCTGAGGTTCTTGGCCAGGCGGCTGAGAGAATCACCCATGTCGGCACCTCGTTCGGAATCAGGGGATATGGGGGAGTATGTGCCGGCGGAGCGGCCTCGGGATACAGCGGAGTCGACCCAGGGGACGTCGCTTGCGCAACCACGGGTAGCAGAGTCGGACAGCCTCCTGGTCCTGCTCGATCACCTCTCGGGCCGGCGATGCCTCATCGCCCACCGTCACGCTCCGCTCATGAAACACCCACACATGCCGCATTATCCCGACCCTCAGACCGCATGACCACGCGTGGTGGAACAGCCAGGTGTCCCCGTACCAAAGGCGAAGGTCGTTGGAGGGAATGGGTGGAAGCCTGCGAACCGCCTCCAACCGAAAGAGCATGCACCATCCCTGCTGGCGCCACAAAGATCTGATCACAGGGTTGCGAGCGCGGTCGAGCGCATCCTGATCCGAATCGTTCACCGCTCGGGGCACGAGGACGTCATAGGATGATCGCTCGAACGCGCGAATCGTCTCGGCAACGAAGTGCCGGCCCAGCACCAGGTCGTTGTTGAGGATCCCGAAGTAGGGGACGGCAGCAGTGCTCACTGCCCAATTCACCACGCCGTTGTACCAGAGGCGCCGACACGGCACATGGACCTCCCACCCATTCGAGCGGAGCCAATCCACGCTGTTGTCGGGAGATGCATCGTCCACGAGCATCAGCGGACATCTCACCGTCTGGCGATCAAACGAGTCCAGGAAACGCCGGGTCACGTCGAGGTGGCCATGGACGGGCACGACGAGCCAGAGATCCGAGGCCTCTACCCGCCCCATCGCCGTCCTCTTCGACGAGGCGGAGGACTCGCATGCGCCACGTCCCGGGTAGACCGGCGTGCACAGTTTCGACTCCTTTTGTCGGATTTTCGCATCCTCTCTCATCGGTAGCGAGAAGTCCTTCCGGGCCCGACCCGAACATCGCTCATGCCCGCCGCGGCTGACTTCATGGTGGCGGCTGGGCCGCCATTGTTCCAGGCGCGCCCGCCTGGCAAGATCGTCGTGTGCACCGCCCGGGAGGTTGAGTCTCCGCGGATAGAAGTGCCAGACCGCCGCCGAGAGCGCGATGAGTCTCTCACGCACGGCGCCGCATGACGGCCCCTGAGGCATCCTTGACACCGCCGCGCAGCCGCCTGTTAGTTGCATTTGTCCCACCGACGCGAACACCGCATTCTGCAGACTGACTCAGGGAAACAAGGCACAATGAAGATAAGTGGGTTCTCCTTCGTCCGAAACGGCGTCAAGCTGTACTACCCGGTTGTCGAGTCGGTTCTCTCGGTTCTTCCCCTTGTGGACGAGTTTGTTGTGGCCATCGGCAGGGGAGATGCCGACGACCGCACGAGGGAGAGTATCAGCGCGATCGGTGATCCCAAGATCCGCATCATCGACACCGAGTGGGACGAGAAGCTGTTCACCAGGGGGATCATCAACGCGATCCAGACGGACATCGCCAAGAACGCCTGCGGAGGCGACTGGCTTCTCTACCTTCAGGCAGACGAGGTCATCCATGAACGGTACCTGCCCGTCATTCGGCACCGTTGCGGGGAGCTGCTCGACCGCACGGAGGTGGAAGGCATGGTCCTGCGCTACATGCACTTCTGGGGTGACTACCACCACTATCACCTGAGCCACGGCTGGTACCCGCGGGAAGTGCGAATCATCCGAAACCGCCCCGACATCCACTCGTGGCAGAGCGCGCAGTCATTCCGTCGTTTTGACTACTATGAAGGCCCCCGGCAGCCCTCCGGCCACCACAAGCTGAGGGTGGCCGCAGTCGACGCGGAAGTGTACCACTACGGCTGGGTGCGGCCTCCGCATCTGATGACCAGAAAGGCCCGCGCACTCAACACTTTGCACCGAGGCATCAAGTGGGCGCAAAGCGCTCCTCTCGCCGCCGACGAGTTCGACTATGGGCCGCTGGATCGTCTGGCGACCTTCTCAGGAACCCACCCTTTGGTCATGCAGGACGTGATCGCACGGATGGACTGGAGAGGGAAGCTGCAGTTCTCCGGCCGTCCCGACCCTGACCGGGAACCCCACAAGCACGAACGCCTCAAGTATCGCATCTTGACCTTCCTGGAGCAGCGGATCCTCGGCGGCCGCCAGCTCGGGGGGTTCGAGAACTACCTGCTGCTGAGAGGCGTGTAGCCGTGCGTGGGTCGACCTGCTCTGGTTTCTCGCTTGATTCCCGCCATCTTGACCGGCCGCGTTCCCGCAGGGTGCCGGCCGACGGGGGCTAACCATGCCCCGCATTCCCCTCTCGGTCGTCATCATCAGCAAGGATGAAGAGGCCAACATCGCCCGCTGTCTGGAGTCCCTTCGATGGGCCGACGAGGTTCTGGTGGTGGACTCAGGCTCCGGCGACCGCACGGTTGAAATCTGCCGGGGTTTCCCCTGCAGGGTAATCCAGACCGCATGGAGGGGTTTCGGTGCAACCAAGCGGTATGCCGTGGAGCAGGCCTCTCACGACTGGGTTCTCTCCGTGGATGCCGACGAGGCGGCGACAAGTGAACTGGCGGAGTCCATCCTACGTCTCCTCACCCATGGGCCGGACTGCCGTGGCTACCGGGTCCGGCGCCGGTCTTTCTACCTCGGCAGGGAGATCAGATTCAGCGGCTGGCAGCGCGATTGCCCGGTCCGGCTGTTCGATCGTCGCATCGCCACGCCCAACGAACGACCGGTTCACGAAGGATTCTCCATCGTTGGCGCCGTCGGCAGGGTTCGCGGCGCCTTGCTCCACTTCTCATACCCGACGATTGCCGTTCACCTCGCGAAGATGGAGCGGTATGCAGATCTCGGTGCACAGGTGCTTCTGGAACGGGGGAGGTCAACCACGATCGGAGAAGCCATCGGACGGGGAATGGCCAAGTTTGCCAAGATGTTCTTTCTCCGGGGAGGTTTTCTGGATGGGAAGGTCGGTTTCGTGCTGGCCGTCAACTCCTCGTATGGCGTCTACCTCAAGTATGTGAAGCTATGGGAACTGTCGCGCCGGCCACGCTCCACGTAGACACGGGCACGAGCTGGAGAGGCGGACAGCAGCAGGCGATCTACCTTACCGAGGGGCTCCAGCGGGCCGGGTGCCGCGTGGCCGTCGTGTGCCGGCCGGCGTCCCCCCTGGAGGCGGGTTGCGGGGTTCGCGGTATCCGGTGTTTCTCCGTGCCGATGAGAGGCGAAATGGATGTCCTTGCCGGCCTCCGTATCGCGGCCCTCTCCCGGCGTCACGGGTTCGAGCTCCTGCACCTCCACACGGCGCAT
>JALOPK010000357.1 GCA_025453925.1 Candidatus Eiseniibacteriota bacterium
TTTGCCAAGGAGGCTCTGGAGGAACACGACGAAATCCTGAAGGCCCTGGAAGCGGACGACATGACAGGGGCGGCCAAAGCTGTCGAACGTCACCGCATGCGATCCATGCGGCGACTAGAGGAGACGGCGTAACGGGCTGGAGATCGCGACCTCGTCAAGGTCACACGCGGGATCCAGTTCGTCCGCGAGATGCAGGCCGAGAAGGAGTGGGCATGAGGGCAGGGATCGTCACCTTCGACTTTCCCCCGCAGTACCGGCGCGCAGACGTGGCCCAGCGGCCGACTGCCGTCGGCAGTCCTCTCTCGCAGCGACTGCAGGCCCGCGGCGTGGAGATCGTGGCCCCCCTGGCGGACCTCGCCCGGCGCGACCCGAAAGCCGCAGGGGGCATTCGGGACGCAAAGGACCTGGCGCTCTGCGTTGAGGCATTTAGAGCGGGGAAGATTGACTGCCTCCTGATCGACGCTTTCCATTGGTGCCGGCTCGCGCTCTCCGCGCAACTCGTGAACGAGGTGGACGTCCCGACGGCAGTGTACGCCAACACCGGCGAGGGGTGGAACGGGGTACCCACGGCCACCGCGATCTGCGGCAGCCTTCGCGAGACGCCCCGAACACGGAACGCCGCGCTCGTCGAAGGCTTTCTGGATACCGACGAAGACCAGGATCTTTTCCACTGGATGGCCGGGGTCGCGGCACTCGCCAGGATGCGCCGTTCCCGCGTCATGCTCTGGGGCGGAAGCTACGGTGCGGAGATGCCCTACACCAGGAGCGATTCCTCTGCTCTGGAGGCTGCCCTTGTCGGCGAAGTCATGATCGAGCAGGAGGAGGTTCTCGTCGAGGGCGCGCACAAAATCCTGAAAGCCGCTGCCCACCGGGTCGAGGCGTTCCTCGGCTGGCTCACGTCTCACGGCGCCGCGGTGCGTTACGACGGCAAGATGATCACGCAGCACAGTCTGGCTTTCCAGGTCGCCCTGTACCTGGCCGCACGTGACCGGTTGGCCGAGTTGGCGAGCGACGGTGTCGTGGGCGCCTCCATAAAGTGCCATTACGAAATGTCTACTACCTGTCAAGGCTGCACGGCCTGCCTTCTGCCGGCCTTCCTTCCGTTCGGGGTCGACGCGGAGGGCCGGCAACCGATCGTCCCGTTCGCGTGCGAGGGGGACCTGAATGGACTTACGAGCCTGGTACTCCTGCATGCGCTGAACTCTGGCGCGCCTCCCCTCTTCGGCGACCTGGTCGCCTACCGCACGGACCATGTGCTTCTCAGGAACTGTGGTGCGTCCGCAGTGTACTGGGCGGGCCGGTCCAAGGATCCCGCGCTGAGCCTGAAGCGCGTGAGCCTTGAACCAAATCTTCACGGCAGATCAGGTGCCGCAGTCCACTACGAGACACCCGGATGCGATAGCCTCGGGCCGGACCGCGGGGGCGTGACCTTTTTTCGCCTCTTCCGCGAAGGCGGGCGCTTCGCCGCGCTCCTCGGCGAAGGACGAGTGCTTGAGGAAAGCGATGGCTCCCGGTACGCTGACCCCTGGCCCCACACGCGGCTCTCCCTGGGCTCGAGCACCTCGCTGCTCTTCAAAGCCATCCCCTGCAACCATGGCTCAATTGCGGAGGGTAGACTGGCTAGGGAGATCGAGGTCTGTTGCGCATACGCCGGGATTCCCGTCTACCGGTGCGACGAAAATGAGGGGCTGTACGCTCTCTTGCGTGGTCGGCGAAACCGTTGGTGCAACAACCAGAAGGAGGCCTGAGTCATCCGGTCGCACTGCACGGGCATTTGGAGTGTGTTCCCGGTCCGTATTGCACCAACGTGGCAGGGCCGGGCAGCATGTGATGAAAGTGTGCGCACTACCCCTGAGAGAACGATTCGGACCATGCTCATGACCTACCACCTGCAGACAGAGAGGAGAAGACAACATGTTTGAGCGCGAGTCGTGTATCAATCGCCGCAGTTTTCTCACCAAGGCTTCCGTTGCCACGCTGGCGGTGGGTGGCGCCCTCGCCGGCGCCAAGACCTCGGAGGGCGCCGCCGCAGCCGTGACCGACACCACCAAGACCTTCCGGTGGCGCCTGCAGCACATTGAGCCCTCCACCTCTGCCAATTACAAGATCTACGAGCAGTGGGCGAAAGACATCAACACCGCTTCAAATGGCCGGCTGCAAATCCGCCTGTTCCCCGCCGGAAGCTTGGCCCCGAACGAGGAGGCTTTCGACGCGGTCGGAAAGGGCCAGTTCGAAATGGCCGTCAGTTCGCCGGGGTACCATCGGGCCAAGATGCCGGAGATCGAGGCAGTGAACCCCCCGCACGCCCATCGCAACCTCACCGACCTGCTGCTCATCTACTACAAGGGGGGCTTGCGAGACTTCTATCGGGAGAGCTACGCGGCTCACAACATTTTCCTCCTGGACATGGCCGCGTGCCGTGGCGTGGTGCTGCTGTCCACTAAGCCGGTAAACAGCGTCGAGGACCTAGCCAAGTTGAAGATCCGCACTCACACCACATACGCGCAGTTCGTCGAGAAGTTGGGCGCCAAGACGCTCTTCATACCCGGCGGCGAGGTGTACACGGGATTGTCGTCGGGCACCGCCGACGCGGCAACCTGGGGAGACGAAACCACGATCCGGGATCTGAAGTGGTATGAGGTTGCCAAGTATCTCGTGTACCCCATGTTGCTGGAAGCCATGTTCTCGTACGACACCCTCGTGAACAAGAAGGCCTGGGATTCCCTGTCCCCCGACCTCCAAATGATCGTTCAGAAAGCCTCGAGCGACCACATCGTCGTGGGTAACTATCTCAAGGACATGTACCTGAAAGACCAATCCGTCGCCGAGATGGCCAAGGCCGGGGTGAAAGCGAGCCACATCCGACAGGAGGACTATCCGAAGCTGGTTCAGGCCGCGGAAGCAGTGTGGGCTTCCACGGCGGCCAAAGGCCCGCGGGCCAAACAGGCAATGAAGATCATCACCGATTACTTTCGAACCCAGGGGTACACCAAGTTCAAGATCGACTAGGCACGTTTTGGCGGACCCCGGGGGGTGCTTGCAGGCAGCCCCCGGGGTCCTCTACAAGAACTGGCCACCAGTCGTCCGGCAGGGGAGAGCTCCTCCAGATGGTTACAGCCACGAAACCTCAAGGCAACACAGATCCTTGGACGCCACTCAGGACGTCAGTCCGTTACATCGATCTGGCAAGCAAGTGGAGTGGGTATCTGTTTGCGCCCATCGCCCTCGCATACATGGTCATCATCGTTTACGAAGTGGTCATGCGCTACTTGTTCAACAGACCGACCAATTGGGCCCACGAGTTAAGTACCTTTCTCTTTGGGACCCAGTTCATGTTGGGCGGCGCCTTCTGCCTCTGGCGGGGCTCCATGGTGAATGTCGATATCCTGCACGCGCACATCCCGGTTCGGCTGCGCGCCGCCATCGACGCCGTATTCATGATCCTGCCGATCGCCATCTGCCTCCTCATGTTCTGGCTGGGCGGCCAGATGTTCCTGTCGTCCTTGGCCAAGCTGGAGCGCACCAACACGGTCTGGGGGCCGCCGCTCTACCCACTCAGAGGCGTGATCCCGCTGGCAGCAGCCTTGATGCTCTCCCAGGTGATCGCCCAGTTATTCCGGCGGGTGTACATTGTCTTCACCGGCCGGACGCTCGAGACGGCCGTTACCGCGGATAGGGACATCGATGCGCTGCCGAGGGAGGTGGCGGAATGATCGAGCTCGAAGTTGGGATGGCCACCATCGCCATCTTTGGCACGCTCATGGTCATCCTGGCCCTGGGCGTCCCCTTCTCGTTTGCCATCGGAGGGGTGGCGATCCTTTACACCTACCTCCTCTGGGGGGAGGGTGGCCTCAACGTCGTAGCAACTCAGACCTTGGGCGTGATGCGCAGCACGGTCCTGCTCGCCCTGCCGATGTTCTATCTGATGGCCAGCCTGCTCCA
>JALOPK010000358.1 GCA_025453925.1 Candidatus Eiseniibacteriota bacterium
CCTCGGCGAGGCAGTCCCAGGGTCGGACGTGCTCGAGCTGTACGCGGGCCCGGGCGTGCTGTCCGCTGAGATCCTCTCCCGGGGCGCCGCGCATCTCATCGCCGTGGAGCGTTCCCCGCGGATTGCCGCGGCATGGGGCCGCAACATGGATCGGGTCGGGTTCGAGGATGAAGCCGATATCATGGTGACGACGGCCCGTCGCGCTGTGGCTGACTTGATCGCGAAGGGGAGGGTCTTTTCTCTCATCTTCGCCGACCCGCCATACGGCCTTCAGGAATCCGCCGATCTGTGGAGGGACACCCAGTGGCCGGCCTTGCTCGCTCCCGAAGGACGCCTCGTGATCGAACAGGGAGCCAAGGATCCGCTGCCGGCTCCCGCGGGGCTGGTCTGCACCTGGGAGCGGAAGACGGGTGACACGATGATCTACATGTTTCAGCGCGGTCCTGAGTGATGGCGACCACCGCCATCTATCCGGGGAGTTTCGACCCCGTCACCCATGGCCACGTCGACATCATACAGAGGAGTCTGAAGCTTTTCGACCGGGTTGTCGTGGCGGTGACTCAGAACCTCTCGAAACGCCCGTTCCTGCCGTTGGAAGAGAGGATCTTCCTGCTGGAACGGGTCACTGAGGGCATGGGGCCGGTCACGGTCGTGAGTTTCACGGGACTCCTCGTGGATTTTGCCCGCAGCGTCCCGGCGCACATCGTGATCAGGGGCCTGCGCGCTGTATCCGATTTCGAGCTCGAGCTGCAGATGGCGCTCACCAACCGGGCGATTGATGCCGAGCTCGAGACGGCGTTTCTGATGCCCAGCGGCCGGTTTGTCTTCCTGTCCAGCGGGCTCGTACGGGAGATCTGGCAGCTTGGCGGCCCTTTTGAGAAGTTCGTACCCGAGGTCGTGGCCGATCATCTTCGGCGCAAACCGAGGGGAGTGGAGAACGACGGTCTTCCCGGCTGGGCCGGGGGAGGGTGGACTGGTGGAGATTCTTGAACGGTTCAAGGCGCGGGCAGCGGAGTCCGGACGGACCATTGCCTTGCCGGAGGGGGACGATCCCCGCACGATCCGCGCCGCGGCGGAGCTCCGGGACAACGGCGGCGCAAAGCCCCTGCTGCTCGGTCAGCCGGCATTCCTCGAGGAGAAGGCGGCGGAGAGTGGGTTGACGCTCAGAGGCGTCGAGATCATCGATCCCCTCACGAGCCCCCGAACCCACGAGTTCGCCCACATCTACTACGAACTGCGCAAGCACAAGGGGTTGACCGAGGAGCAGGCCCGCCGCGACGTGCTGGATCCCCTGAGGTTCGGCGCTCTCCTGGTACGCGCGGGCGTGGCTCACGGTATGGTGTCGGGAGCGGCCCATCCGACCGCCGACCTGCTGCGCGCGGCGATCACGATTATCGGGCTCTCTCCGGGCATCAAGACAGTCTCCAGTTCGTTCGTCATGGTGTTCAGGCGGCCGGTGCCCAATGAGCAGAACGACTCCGCGCTCATCTTCAGCGACTGCGCCGTGGTGCCGGACCCGTCGTCGGAGCAACTGGCCGACATCGCCATCGCGGCCGCGGAGACGCGGCGCCGTCTGATCGGCGACGAGCCGCGGGTCGCCCTCCTCTCTTTTTCGACGCGCGGGAGCGCCGTCCACGAGATGGTAGACAAGGTGAAGGCCGCCCTTGCGATGGTGCGGCAGAGGGAGCCGGGTCTTGCGATTGACGGCGAACTCCAGACGGACGCGGCGCTGATCCCGGCCGTCGGCCAGAAGAAGGCGCCCGGCAGCGCGGTCGCCGGACGCGCGAACGTTCTGGTGTTTCCAAGCCTCGATGCCGGCAACATCGGGTACAAGCTGGTGCAGCGTCTATCCGACGCACAGGCGGTCGGCCCCGTGCTGCAGGGCCTCGCGCGCCCGGCGAACGACCTCTCGAGGGGTTGCTCGTGGGAAGACATTTATCACCTGTGTCACATTACCGCCATCCAGTGAGAATGACGGAACGATTTCACGACCGCCGCGAAAGATCGGCTCGTGTCGCGAAACATACTTCTTGAGAAGCGGTGGGGAATGGTCGCGCCGTGCTTGACTTCGTGGCATGTGCGAATACCTTTCTCCCATTGGTTGTCTGGTTGTTCCTGAGTCCCCGCCGAGCTACCCTTCGAGGGAAGGGCGTCAGGCGAAATGGAGTTCAGGGAAAGGAGGAGTGATGAGGAGAATCCTCGCACTAGTCGCGTCTCTGGGCCTTCTGGCCGCAGGGGCACATGCGTCCGGATTTGTGTTTGTGGCCACGCCGCTGAGTGACGCCACGATCACCAACGCCGAACAGCTCGCGGATGACATCCCCAACTGCAGCGCTGTCGCGTACTGGAATCAGACGACGCAGAGCTGGTCACAGCACGTGAACAACTCACCCATCAACAATTTCGCCGTGGCGGTCAGCAAGCCGTTCATGTCGACAGTGACGGCCGACGGCATCTGGACGCTCTGCGGCGGCGTGCCCGACAGCACCACTTACTTGAACGCCTACCAACTCGCAGTCGGCTTCAGCACGATCATGCTGCCCCTTAACATGACGTACTACACGAACGCGAACCAAGTGATCGTCGAGATTCCACAGTGCAATGTTATCGCATACTGGAATGCAGCGACGCAGAGCTGGTCCCAACACATTCAAGGATCCCCGATCAACAACTTCGCCCCGAAGGTTGGGTATCCATACATGCTGACCTGCCAATCGGCCGGCACATGGCCAACGACCCTGCCGCCGCTCAAGGCCCCGGTCGGCGACGAGCCACAGCGTTCGGTCTCACGCGGACGCATGATGCTGAACTCCGCCCCGGCCCAGTCCGGCGATCGCTAGTAGGGAGGGCAGAATGAAACGCCTATTCGTTGTTTGCTTGGGGCTCATGACCGCAGGAGCTGCCTTTGCGCAGACACCTCCGCATGTCGTCCAGGTTTTCCCCATCGTCTACAGCGATGGTTCCACCACTGTCCTCGCGGTCGACATGCACTATGATGCGTGGATGACAGAGCGGCCAGGGGAGCACATCATACGGAATGGCCCGGACGAACAGTACTTCTTTGATGGAGCTCTTCAGGTCGAGTTGAGCGAGTTCCCGACGCCTTGGGCTGCCGGTAACCACCTGATGCTGACCATCACGGGCGATGGGTCCAACTACACCCAGGCGGAGACCCAGACCTTCGGACCGCTGGTCATCACGGCTGAGAACCCTCAGACCTGGATTGGCGAGGGCCCCAATAACTCGTTCGTCCTGCCGGTTGAGTTGACCTCCTTCTCGGCGAACACTAGCGACGGCAAGGTGACATTGAGCTGGATCACCGCCAGTGAGGTCGAGAATATCGGCTTCAACGTGCAGCGGAGCACCGAGCGTGCAGGCGCCTTCGCACGGATCAACGACGAAATGATCCCCGGTGCCGGCACCTCCACCGAGACGCATTCCTACTCGTACGTTGACGAGAGCATCGAGGGCGGCCTATACTTCTACCAACTGGAAGCTGTTGCCACCAATGGTGACAAGCAGCTCTCCGACATTGTCGAAGTTCACCCAACCCCGACCGTGTTCGCGCTCAACGCCGGCTATCCGAACCCCATGGTGCAGAGCACTGACGTTGCGTTCCAGTTGCCCAAGGAAGGCCTGGTGTCGGTTCGTGTCTACAACATGGCCGGCCGCGAAGTCAGCATTCTCCAGCAGGGAACGCTCCAGGCAGGCTACTATTCCAGAACCTGGAATGGGACCGACGCTGATGGCCGCACTGTCGGCAACGGCGTCTACTTCGTGCGCATGGATGCCCAGGGCTTCAACGCCACGAAGAAGCTGGTAGTCCTGCGCTAATCAGGCTCTGATTGACGGTACACAACTCGGGTCCGGCGGCAACACGCCGGACCCGGTTGCATTTTGCCCAAGTCCCAAGTGGCCCGGCGGAGGGGCGTTGACCAAGAG
>JALOPK010000359.1 GCA_025453925.1 Candidatus Eiseniibacteriota bacterium
AGAAGTCCCTTGCAGAGCCATTCGCTCATGAAATCGTGGTCGGAGTTCGGCGCCCGCATAACAGCTATGAGCTTCTCAACCATCGCCTGCCGGTAGCGGCAATTCTCTGCATCAATCGTCAACGTCTCGTTACTAAAGTTCTTGCAGCTAAGCTTAGTAAGGAAGCTCGCGACCTGACCCCAGTCAGTGGCCGTTTCAGCCAACGAGAACCTATAGAATGGCTTGTCATCCATGACGTTGGGTGCATCAAGATCTGCGTAGAAGAGGTACTCACACCCATCTGTGATAATCCCGAGGTGTAGACCGGCCATCTTGTTGACGTAGACTCCCAACTGCGCTGACCTCGCCTGCACGTCTCCTCCGAGCTTCTTTGCTTCGATCACCATTATGGGGCGATCGTCCCTATCGAAGATGGCATAGTCCATGGGTTCCGAGTCCTTGGCCGGCTTGGTCGCCTTTGTCTGGAAGTCGCCGCGATACTCAAGGCGGACTTGGTTCCCGGATTCCGGGTTATAGCCGAGAAGTCGGAGAAACGGAACGATCAGCTTTGTCTTCGTCTCCTCTTCATTGTGAATGTGATCTTTCTCCTTCTGGTAGCGCTCCACCAGGCTCGCGACTTCGCTCGCTTCCATCTTTCCCTCCGTGACCGGTGCTGGTGTCAGGTGAACGCGGGAACATTCATCACCCGGAATAACAGAAACGATAAGGGCGTTCTCCAAGGAGTGTCAAGTCAAAGCAGATGGGGGTAATGCGGCCTGGGCGCCGCCGCCACCGGGACGCCCGGATTCCTCCTGCCGGGCCCCAGGAGGCAGGTCGACCGATCTGATTTGGTACTATCACGCGGCACCCGCCACGGGACGGGTGCCGCGCACGAGAGCCGCCGTCGAATGACGGGGTTGGCCATTCGGCTGGAATGGGCGTGGCCGGGCGCTACCCCTTGAACCTCCACCAGAGCCCGATGTTCGGGAACACGAAGCCGTCTCCGGCCGTGAAGTAGGAGACGCCCAGCTTCAGCCTGAACGTGGTCCAGCCGAAGATCACCCCACCGCCGAACCGCGTGCCTTCGAAGTCGATGTCGTACCCGCCATCCGCCACGAACTTGGTCCTGTTGCTCATGCTGTACTCGATTCCGCCGAAGACCGACGTGCCCTCGGCCGTTGCCGTCGCGTCCACGTCCTCGATATCGTTGTCCTCCTCGGAGCTGAAGTACGAATAGCGGGCACCCGCATGGAGCAGCGTCGAGGGGCTGATCCGGTGGCTGAGCGAGGCGAACGGACTCACGGCGGTGAACTCGATGCTCCCGTCGTCATCATCCCCGTCGGCGAGATCCAGGTCCAGTCTCGCCACCCCGGCTCCCACGGCAAAGGCGTTGTCGTCGTTCTTGACCAGCGAGATCTTGGCGCCGGCATTGTAGACCTGGAATAGCCACAACAGGATGTTTGTCTCCAACTGCAGGTTCTCGCTGATCCCAAAGGCAACCGGGCCGATTCCGATGGCGAACTCGCCCCGGTGGAGCGTATACCCCGTGGGGACAAACAGGTTGTTCGTGATCGGTCTACCCTCGAAGCCGTTCTCGGCCCAGGCGGGAACGCTCATGGCGACGAGGAGAAGCACTGCCATCATGCACTTCATCGTAGGCTCCCTTCTTTCCGATGGCCATCCCACACCCGCGATGTGTCGCGGGAGAACTCGCCCGCATCATCTGCAAGGTGCGATGTTGCAGCGAGACCGTCAACCCTCGTCATGACCAACCGCCGGACCCTCGCAAGGCCGAGGGAGCATCCGCTCCCCGGAGCCGATGAACTGGCCGGAGTGGCGGTGCCGCTGCTTCGGAGCACGACCGTGTGCCCTCCTTCGAAGCACGCCTCACGGGGCGCCCGAAACGGACCGCCGGCCACCATGCCGGGCTCGACGGAGTCTCGGTTTCCATTTGTCACTATTCTAACGTTAGAATAGTCTCTCTGGGAGTGAGCGTAAGGGTTTGGGGCCGCCCAGGGGCTGAGATGCCGCTCGCACCAAGACAAGGCCTTCCCCGTCAGGACCATTGCCCCATGGCAGCAAGCTGACACTCGGACACACTTGACACCGAGGGTTCGTGTAGGGCTTAGCGCCTTCTGTCGGAAGGCATTTCGAACACGTAGTTCGCCGCCTTGCCCACCAACGACACGTGACGCGCATGGACGCTCATGGAGGATTCTTGCGAGACAGCGCCCCTTCTCCCCCCGGGAGAAGGTGGGGTTGAGGGGGCGAGGGTGCTTCCTGGGGCCGATGGCTGAGAGCAGAGAGCCGACAGCCCCTGGCCCTGTGCCCCCTCACCTTCATCCTCTCCCGAGTGGAGAGGAGATGTCAGGGCATCCCATGGCCACAGACACGCGGGGTGGTCGAGACCCTCGGTGTCAAGTACGGGCAATAGCCCCATGGCAGCAAGAGAGAGCGGCTTCTTCTCCGATCGGCCGTCTTGTGCTTGGCCGGCCGGCGAGTATCATGACCCTTCCTCACGCCGCCGACCGATGTCACCAGCGCCAGCGCGCATGGCACGAAGGGAGTGCGCAATGCCCACCGGGCGCAGGCTCAGCATCATCGCGGGAATCGTGGTCATCGCCTTCGTCGTGACCACCATGGTCTATCCCCGGCTCCCTGATCGCTTCGCGTCGCACTGGAATGCGAGCGGGAAGGCCGATGGCTGGATGCAGAAGGGATGGGGCGTGTTCCTCCTCCCCCTGCTCATGCTTGGCCTCGTCATCCTGTTCATGGTGCTGCCCCTCGTGGATCCGTTGAAACGCAACATCACTTCCTTCCGTCCGTACTACGACACGTTCATCATGATCTTCCTCGTTTTCCTGCTGGCGATCCAGATGCAGATCCTGCTGTGGAACCTTGGAAAGCAGATCAGCCCGAACAAGTTCCTGCCCATCCCAATGGGCATCCTGATTTACTATGCCGGCGTACTGATGCAGCACGCCACGCCCAACTGGTTCGTCGGCGTACGTACGCACTGGACCCTCAGCAGCGACCGGGTATGGGAGCAGACCCATCGGGTCACCGGGCTGCTGTTCAGGGTCTGCGGCGTCATCTCCGTCGTCGGCTTCGCGTTTCCGGATCTCTGGCTAGTGCTGTTCATGGCGCCCCTGCTCGCCAGCACGGTGTTCGCGGTGGCGTTTTCCTATGTGCTCTATCGAAGGGAATTGCTGGAGAGATCGTGACGCTCGAGCGGAGAACCGCGGGGCTTCCGGGTAGACCGCGCACGGAAGACGCCGGTTGGGACGAGGCCACGGGATGCCTGCCGTGCCAGTCTGCCGATCTTGGACGTCGTCCGGGCGGGGACGACCAGACTGCCTATCATCGCAGCCATGGCCCACCTCCCGGGCGTGACGATTGCCTCTCCGGGGTGCGGACCACTGTTTCTCCCGGCAGCCGATGTCATCATGGCGGGTCGCGGAGAGGCGACTCCGCGGCGCATCGCTGACGGCCAGCGGCCAGAGGAAGGAGCATTCCGTGGGAGATGGACCGTTGAGCGACCCCCTCGCAGAGCAGTATGAGCGGTGGCCGTATCCGAGCCCGCTTCGATGTCTTGACCATCCCATCCTCGAGGAAGCGAGGATTCCCCGGCGACGATACTGGCCCCGCGGAGGGCCGGACCACCCTCGGGTTCTGGTCGCAGGATGCGGCACTCGGGAGGCCGCCCTGGTTGCCTACTACAACCCTGAAGCGCGGGTCACCGGCATCGACGTGAGCGAGACCAGCCTGCGCCACGAACGCCGGCTGAAGGCTGACTACGGGCTCACCAATCTGGAACTGCACCGTCTGTCGCTGGAGCGGGCGTCGCACCTGGGCGCCGTCTACGACCTCGTGCACTGTCATGGCGTGCTCCACCACCTCGAAAGTCCCCTCGAAGGCCTGAAGGCGCTCCGCGGGGTGCTGGATGTCGGCGGTTCG
>JALOPK010000360.1 GCA_025453925.1 Candidatus Eiseniibacteriota bacterium
AGAACCATGGCAGCGGGGGAGCGGGCTCGAGCCGCTCTCCGTCGCCCGCCACGTGGAGGATCTTCACGAGGTGGTGTCGGCGGAGGCCTCCACGGGACAGCCCGCTCTGGTCGGCGAATCATGGGGCGCCATGCTGGCGCTTGCATACGCCGCCGCGCACCCGGAGAGTGCGGGGCCCATCGCTTTGGTGGGCTGCGGCACCTACGACACGACGGCACGGGCGCGCATCGGTGAGATCCTCGATGAACGAACGGACGATGCCCTGCGGCGGCGTCTTCAGGAACTGGCACGGGAATTCGCGGACCCCCAGGAGCGTCTCGCCAAGAGGTACGAGCTGATCAGGCATCTCTACTCGTACGATCCCATCGAGGAAGACGCAGATGACTTCCCGCCTCTGGATGTGACAGCCCACCGGGAGACCTGGGACGACATGCTCCGCCTCCAGAAGGAGGGAATCTATCCAGCGGCGTTCGCGGCCATCACCGCACCGGTCATCATGCTGCACGGGGCCTACGATCCCCATCCCGGCCAGATGATCCGTGACAGCCTCGTACCGTACATCCCACAGATCGAGTATCAGGAATGGGAGCGCTGCGGGCACCACCCATGGAAGGAGCGGGCCGTGCGCGAGGAGTTCTTCGCCCGGCTATGCGAGTGGCTTGTTCAGCGCCTGGGGGTTGACGCGCAGACCTGACAGTACCCTCTTGCCGGCAGTCTCCACTGGCTGTGCAACGGTTTGGAGTGCCGCAGGGCTCGATTCCCCGGTGTCCGGCTTGCTGAAGCGGCAGAGTCGAGCCACCCAGGGACTGGCCCCGGTGGGCACCACGCTACGGATCAGGCCTGGGTCGCCCCGGTGCGCCTGCATCCCGCAGTCGGTCTGTCCTCAGGCCGCGCAGCTGCACCTTGATCATGGGCAGGTCCACGACGTACTCGACCGTGACACGCGCTTTGAACTTCTCCGCCAGGCGGCGAACACGGGCCTCGCATCGTTTCTCATCCGCCTCCGTCATGGGCGGGATGGAGATGCACAGGCATAGGTCCGGCATCGTGTCGGGAGGGAGCAACCGAGGCTGCCGCTCCGGCTGATACGCGTCGAGCGGCACGGACACATACCCATACCGCGGATCAAGCAGTGAGTACGGCGGGACCCAGAGCACCTTACTGTCTGGATGGTGCCGTTCCAGCCAGGAGGCGGCCTGCTGAATCCCGGCCAGTTGCTCGCGGTATCTGAGGTTGCGTTCGCTTGCTTCCGGGGTGTTCCAGGCGGTGATCGCCAACGCGACTCCCAGGGCAACAGCGCCCCAACGGACCGCTGGACAGCGCACGTGCCAGACGGCATGCACGGCAATCACCGGGAAGAGGGCGAACGACACTAGCGCATACCGCGGCATGGTTTCTCGAAGAACCGTGAGCATGACGAGCTCCATGAGCAGCGCGCCCAAGAGGAGCAGTCCTTTTGACCCCCAGACCGTGCCGACGCCACCCGCCATTGCCGCCATGCCTGCGGCCGCCCACGGGAGTGCAGCTCGCACAGAGGGTATCGACCCCTCGAGCGAGGGCATGCCCGTCATGACCGCCGCGGCGGCGCCCATCATGATGAAAAGGTGAAGCAGGTGTCTTCTTCTCACCACGCGCCAGATCACCGCGCCGCAGGCAGCGAGTGTCAGCGCTGCGCGACCGTCGTTGAGAAACAGCTCCGTCATGCGGTACATGGGGCCGATGTAGGCCCAGTTGGTGTACGGCCTGTTGATCCACAGACCCGTGGTGAGCTTGCATCCAACCATCCAGGCGGCGAACACCAGCCCGGGGATGGCGACATGCACAACTCGGCGGATCGCCCCGTGGCGTTCTCCCACAAGGAGCGCGTAGAGGCCGAGGGGTGGGAGAACCCATACTGCAGGTTCCTTGACCAGCACGGACAGCGAGCAGAATGCCGCGCACCACCCCCATCGTCCTGTGAGCGCCGCCCATAGCGTCAGCAGGGTGAGTGCGGTTTGTGGAATCTCAAGCATGACAAGGCCCGCATGAGCGATGAATGTGGGGTTCACTAGCACGAGCCCGGCTGCAGCGAATCCCGCAGCGTTCCCGGCGAGCACCCCCGCGATGCGGTCGACGGCGCAGAGGATGAGTGCCGCGAAGAGCATCGTGATGACGTGGGTGGTTGCCAGGGGAGGCAATCCAAGCTTCAAGAAGAGTGCGAGGATGTGGAAGAACAGGAATGGATGGCCGCCCCCATCGGTGCCAGGGCCCTCCTCGCGGGTCGCAATCGGGTAGAGCTCCAGGCCGTGGTCTGTTTGATTGAATACCGTGGGCATGACATAGCTCAGGGAATCACCAAAGAACGGATCGTCCAGGCAATCCCACCGGAGCGCGAACAGGAGCCCGAGGTACACCGTGAATCTGACCAGGGGCCGAACCGAAAGCTTAGCGAGAAGCGTGGCGATGGGTGTGCGGCTCACTCCGACGTCTCCGAAATCTAGGACACGTTCAGGTCGATCCCCGACCTCGCCGGCCCGCTTCGACGGCATTCATCCACGAACACCTCAGTGCCAACTCACCAAAGGAAGCTCAACAATCGCCATGAACCGCCGACAGGCAGCGGCGCGGCTGACGCGTGTGGTGGGGATCCTCGCGTGAAGGTCCACGGTACCCTCTGATTCGAGAGACATTGTGTCGAGGCGCAGAACAGGGAGGCCAACAGTGAGTGAAGTGAGGAATGTACGAACCATCGGGTCCCGTTGCCACTGTCGCCCAGAGTGGACCGCGGACTGCTTGACGAAGGGGGACACTCGCCGATCTATACGAATGGTGCGGATGTGACGCTGGAGATGCGCCCTTCACCTCCACCCGCGATTCGAAGGAGGCAGACACGCCATGGCCATCTTGCTGAACGAACGACGTGCGGACCGCCCCGTTGACGCTCAGTTCCTGGACCGCTGGTCACCCCGGGCCTTCTCCCCGGCGCCGGTTCCCCAGGATGTGCTGGACTCGCTATTCGAGGCAGCGCGATGGGCGCCCTCGTGCTTCAACGAGCAACCCTGGCTGTTTCTCTGCGCACGCGAACGACCGGATCTTGATCAATTCAGAGGCCTCCTGCTGGATTCCAACCGCGTCTGGGCCGACCGGGCGCCCGTGCTGGCGTATCTCTTCGCCCGGAAGACATTCGAACGCAACGGCAAACCGAATCGCTGGGCCATGTTCGATTGTGGGGCGGCGTGGATGTCGCTGGCCCTCCAGGCACGACGGCTGGGCCTCTATGCCCACGCCATGGCCGGGTTCAGGCGCGAGGACACATACGAAGAGCTGGGCGTGCCGGCGGCAGACTACGAGGTGATTTGCGCCATTGCGATAGGCTCTTACGGCGACCCTGCGGTGCTACCTCCCGATGTCGCGGCCCGTGAGAAGCCCAACGACCGCAAACCCATATCGTCTTTCGTAATCTACGGACGGATGGACAAACCTGCGGGCTGGGGACGTTTCGAGCTCCGCTCCCTAACAGCCTGAACCTCGCTCCCTCGCTCCCATGGTCCCCGTGGGAGCGCATCGTCGGGCGCTCCGCGCCCACCATCTTCCTGTGGGAGCGGCTTCAGCCGCGATCTGATCACCGCGGGAGCGGTGCCCTGCAGTTTCCACGCGGAGCATGGGAACGAGTGTCTCCAACAAGGCAGGTATGGCGCGGGAGAGACCCTCCGATCCGTCGTCTGCAGGGGCGCCTTCAGAGGCTCAGAGATCCAGGACCACCCGGGCGACCCAGAGGCCGTTGGTGCCCCGCCGCAGCAGCGGGCGGTGGCGGGTGACGGCCTTGATCTCGTGAAGGAAGGTGGCGGAGGAATCAGGCATCGCGTACCCGTCCAGCCGGGCACGCACCAGCATCTCCGAGGCGGCAGCGAAAAGAGGCGTTCGCGTGACCCAACGGTGGACCTGGA
>JALOPK010000001.1 GCA_025453925.1 Candidatus Eiseniibacteriota bacterium
CGCCGTAGCAGTCGCGCACTTCATGGCACATAGGCGCGCGCATAGCCCGGACCGAGTGGCGGTTTGGTCTTGCCCTTCGGGGACATCGGGGCGTATCTAGTCGGTCTATCCTGTCTGTCTCCCGGTGACTTGCTCTCACGGGCCCAGATGAGCTGGCCAAACATGTGGGTCATCATCAGTCCGGTGCCATCTCACTGATCGCCCCGTCGCTGCGGCCCCGCAGCCGCAAGACTCTGCGGAAAGGGGACGACGCAGCATCATGACACGATCGTTTCTCCTGATTCCCATCGCGATCTGTCTGGCAGTGATCGGGTGTCGCACGAGTGAACCGCCCAATTGCGTGGTGAGTCTGCTGGATCAAATACCCGAGGAGCAACCCGCTGGGCCCTGGCGAGTGGTGATTCCACCCAAGGAGATCTCGTCCCTCATGCGCTTTGCCGACAATCACGATGACTCGCGGCTCGCACGCATGGGGGCCCTTCGCCTGCCCGTTGTGCTCAGGCGCGGGACCACCGTTCTCGTGAGGCTCGCCTATGACCGGAGGTGGCAGGATCCCGTGGACATGACGGTGCGACTCCTGTCTGGAGAGCGCGTGCTCCACGCAACCTCGCAGCGGCTGATGGCGAGTTGGGCAGAGACGCGGTTCAGGAGCCCGCTTGGCGGCGAAGCCATCCTGGAGATTCGGCATCGCACTGGTGCCGACGGGGAGAACCGCCTCCAATCACTCCTCGTCCTGGACATGGACGGAACCGCGACGGCCGACGACCGCGCTCGGGCCAGAACGCTGGCCGCGTGGGCGGTGCGCGCCGGCCGATCAGAGGCTGACATGGGGCTTGTGCGCAGGAGGTTTCAACTCCAGTGTGATGGCCATCGCCGGCCGGTCACGCTCATTGTCGCCGGCGACACGGTGTCCTTTGCGATACCCCCGCTGGAGATGCCTGCAAGTCTCCGCCTCTGGAGCAGGCTGCTGCGGGGTTCCAGGCGAGGTTCCGACGGCCTCGCCATCCAGCTGAGGACTCTCGAAGGGACTCGGGTCCTCGCCTCGCGGAGCTGCAGGGAGTTGCCCGCGAAGGAGTGGCGCCAGTTTGATATTGGGATCCCCCGACTCGAACGGGGGGGCACTCTGCGCATAGGCGTCCGAGGGGGTGAAGCGGTGGTCGCGATGGGGTCTCCGCTGCTGCTGTCTACCGACCGAACGACGCCACGGAAGAACGTTGTTCTCATCGATCTGGACACGGTGAGGGCTGATCGGCTGGGGTGCTATGGCTATCGCGAGCGCCCCACCACACAACGACTGGACTCCGTGCTGACGGAACGGGGGTTTGCCGTCTTCCGACGAGCATACTCGGGCGGACCATGGACGGTACCTGCGACAGCGAAGTTCTTCACCTCCCGTTACCGTAACATCGTCCCCTACTTCGAACTCCCTCGCCAGTACACCACACTTGCCGAGTTCCTGAGCACCCAGGGCTACTACTGCGCGGCGATCACGGGAGGGGGGGTACTTCAGTTGGCAGGATTCGACCAAGGCTTCCACGAGTACCGGTGGGACCCAGAGGAGGGCCGTGTCGTGGGGAAGGTCGAGGCCGTCTTTCCCCACGCAGAGCGGTGGCTAAGGTCCATCGACGTTCGTCCGTTCTTCCTGTTTGTCCACACATACGAGGCTCACGCGCCCTACACCAGGGGAATACTCTGTCGAGATCTTCCCCATGGCAGTCTTGGTGATCTGACCAAAGGAGAGCCGCTGTTCACACAGGTGAACCCCAGCAAGCGAACCGCTGCCCGTCGGGATTGGCCCACAGCGGGAGAGGTCGTGAAGCCTGAGAGGGCGCTCACGCCCCAGGAGAGCACCTACGTTCAAGCAGCCTATGACGGTGGCGTGCGTACGGCGTCTGATGCTGTCGCCGAGATGCTTGGCGTGCTGGAAGAGCGCGGTCTCTGGCAGAACACCGTGGTGATCATTCTCAGTGACCACGGCGAGGAATTCTGGGAGCATTCGGCCAAGTTCGGCGAGCATTGCTCAATGTCAGTGTACGGGGAGCTGATCAACGTACCGTTCATGGTGTACGATCCCCCGGGGGCTGGCCGCGGTGTCAAAATGATCATGACCGAAGTGAGCACCGTCGATCTCCTCCCGACCGTTGCCGATCTGCTGGGTATCGAGATGACGTTGCCCTGCGACGGCGTGAGCATTGCTGGCTCAATCAGGGGGAGAGAAATCGAGCGACGAGTCCCGATCATGGCATTGACCTATGAGCCGGGCCATCCAGAGGAGGAGAGGGCGTGCGTAGTGGCCGCAGGTTTGAAGTATGTGGAACCCCTCCGGCCTGAGGCGGCGGGGCGCTCCCCCTATCCTTCCGGTGAGCAGCTCTACCATCTTTCCGATGACCCACCAGAAGCCAGGAATCGGGTGTCGAATGCGGATACGCTGACAACATCAATGGCAGCATTGCTGCGGCGTGGTTTGTCGCTGGCACACCCAGAGATGGTGACCGTTGAGGAAGGCCCTATCGACCTAATCTCGGACGACGCCAGATCGCAGCTTCGCGCACTGGGGTACCTCGAAGAACCCCAATGAACGTGACGCCGCATGCTCATCCCCCAGATCGTGGCATGGCCGCCCCTCGGGAGCGATCTGTCTCCTGCGAGCCATGGTGGCCCGTGGCAGCACCACTTCTTGGTGGCGCGGCCCGCGCTCCCGCGGTGGGTCCGGTTCGCTTGGCGATGCCGACATTACGTGCTCAGCCCGACGTCAGTGGACTCCACACGTACCGGTCGAGTGTAGCTCCGGGCAGACTTCCCGAGTTGCCCAGGTATGTGGCAAGACGGAAAGCCCGGACACCTCAGATTGCAGGCGTGATGTCAGGGGATTGCCTTCATACTCGGAGCACCGGGGCGGCCCGCATAGTCGTGGAAACCAGCTTCGAAAGCGCCCACCCGCGTGGGAACCCGCGGCGGAGGCTCTTTCCCTGCTTGGGGACATGGCGCTGCTTCCTGGTCAGCATCGCGGCGGCCGTGATCGCGGCCGGTTGCGGAGTAGGGACGAGCCCCAAGGAGAGGGCAAGGCTTGGAGTCATGAGTTTGCTCGACCAGGTTTCCGAATCGGCTCCGGCGGGACCATGGCGCGTTGTGCTCATCTGGAGGAGCAGAACCGAGGGGAAAGACGCGCCCTCCCCTCGCGCACGGCTCATGCTCGACCGAGGGGCAGCCCCGCGAGGAGAGGTTTTCGTGCGCGTCGCGTTTCCCCGGCGTTGGGGAAACGGCCAAACTCTCGTGTTGCGCCTTGGACGTGACGAGAGAGTGCTCTCCTCAGCTGCCTGTCCCTTGGGAAGGAGTTGGGCAGAGGCGGTTCTCGACGCTCCAGGCTCTGATGCCGAGTGGCTCGCGTTTGACTACACGGGCTTGTCGGCCCCTCCCGTTGCGCCGAACGCCGTCGTTGCCGCAGTTCTTGACGATTCGGCCACTGCGAATGACAGGACGCGGTTATCGATGCTGCTGAGATGGGCCGCGCGGGACGCGGGCCAAGGCGAAACATGGCTTCAGTTCCGGCGGTCCCGGCTGAAGCTGGACCGGTCTTCCCTCCCGTGCGTCTCGCTCATCAACGCCGACACGCTCTCCTTTGTGATCCCGCCACAACTCGAGTGGAGGGACTTGACGTTCTCCGCCGCGGGGCTGCGATTCTCAGGTACCCCCGCGACCTTGGCGGTGCAGGCATTCATCGACGCGTCATGGAAACCGGTTGGTTTGTTCCATGTTGCTGCGCGCGACACGGCGCCCTGCCCCCACACGATAGTCCGGACCGGGACGTGGACACATGTCCGGTTCATCACGTCGGGCGATGAGACCGTCATCGGACTTGTCGATCCGATTCTACGCGGAGGCTCGTCGTTCGAACGACGCAACCTGATCCTCATTGATCTTGACACCGTGCGCGCCGACCGGCTCGGCTGCTACGGGTATCGCGACAGGCCGACTTCACAACGGCTGGATTCGCTGCTCGAGGCGCGAGGGTTTTTCGTATTCAGGCATGCCCGCTCTGCAGGGCCGCACACGTTGCCCGCCACGGCGAAGTTCCTCACCTCCCGCTACCTCAACGTCCACCGCAACGGCGTGGTGCCGTCGGAGTACGAGACCCTGGCGGAGCGCCTGCGGGCAGAGGGGTACTACTGCGCGGCATTCACCGGCGGTGCTATCCTCGAGGGTCGCGGGTTCGAGCAGGGCTTCCACGAGTACCACTGGACGAACTGGTATGGCAAAGTCGATGAGATCTATCCGGATGCGATCCGCTGGCTTCGGGAGTCGACATGGCGCCCCTTCTTCCTGTTTGTTCACACCTATGAAGCGCATGGGCCGTACACGCGAGATGTGTTCTGCCGCGGTCTGCCGCGCGGCCGGCTTGGTGACCTCGCCAAGGGGGAGGCTCTCTTCCGCAAGGCTGAAAGGACGACGATCCGCCGAGGGGCGCTCACGCCGGCGGAGAGCACGTACGTGCAGGCGGCGTACGATGGCGGGATTCGAGCCGCCTGCGACGCCACCGTGGATCTCCTCGCTCATCTCGATTCCATAGGCGCATGGGGCCAGACGGTCGTCGTGGTGCTCAGTGACCACGGAGAGGAGTTCTGGGAACACTCAGATATCGGGGCTCACCATTCCCCGGCCTCTCTGTACGCGGAACTCCTCGATGTGCCCTTCATGATCCACGATCCCGAGCGCAACTTTGCGGGGGCCGTTTCTCTGTGGAGTGAAGTGAGCACGGTGGATCTGATGCCCACCGTGTGCGATCTCCTCGATATTCCCTTCCCCGCCGACTGCGACGGTGTGAGCCTCAGGCCTGCCATGGACGGCGAGCCGGTGGCCAGACGCATCCCGATCATGGCCACCAACGATCCCGGTATTCCCGGAGTCGTTCCCCGGGCATGCGTTTATCGCGGGATGAGGAAATACATCGAACGGGCCGGAGTACATCGGATTGGCGCGGCATCTTCCGTCTCCCGCGCCGGCGGAGATCCCTACTCGACCACGAGGCAGCTCTTCGACCTCACGGCCGATCCTCGTGAGAGCCAGAACCTCGCGGAGCGCATGCCTGCGGCCAGCGAGGAACTCTCAGCCACCCTCGACACCGCGCTCGTCCTGGCGACCGATCCTGCCGCCCGCCCCATGGTACCGGCAGGCCCCGTGATGTCCGAGCGGCTCAGACGTCAGCTTCGCGTGCTCGGCTACGTTGACGACTAGGCGCCCCGCAACGCGGCCTCGCGCGCGGGTCTCATGGGTTGATCTGCCCCGGCGTCGCGCCACCACCGGCGCCCGGGCTCCGTGGAGTGCGGCAACACGTGCGTGAAAGGAACCACACAGGGCATGCATGATGGGGCCGGCTGGCATGGGAGACGCAGAAGAGGCGGCGCAGGATCGAAAGGCCGGGAGGGCTACTCACCGGCAAGCTCCTGCTGCACGAGGCTGAGATACGCCCGCGATTGACGCGAACGCAGCCCCAGGCGGGCCTTCTGGTCGGCGATCGCGGCGGACGGGTCTCTCCCCTGGTCACGATATGCGCGGGCGGCCCCGACGGCGACGGCGTCAAGTGACACCCCTCTCGCACCCCGTGGCTGTCTGGCAAGGATGAGTGTTCGGGCGGCGGTGGCGTACGCATCGAGTGCACAGTCAAGGGCTCCGTGGGCACCGCAGGTATCTCCGAGTTCCAGGAGCTGACCCGCGTAGGCGAGGGACGGCATGTTGAGGAAGTGGGCATTCGCTAGGGCCGCTGCGGCCTGATCAAAGCGACCCGATTCGCGGCAGGCCAGCGCAAGATCCCTCCAGTACACCGGCCACAGCGGCTCGAAGAACGCATTCGGCCGCCATGCCGCGGCGGCGCGCGCGAGGTGGGGGATCGCCTCCGCATACCGCCGTTCACTGCACATCAACATGCCGAGCTGGTGATGGAGCCACGGATCATCCCACAGGAGGAGCGCGTGCCCCAGCTCAGTCTCTGCAGCCTCGACGGCGCCCAGCATGAGCAGTGCGGTGGCGCGACGGCCCATCAGCTTGCCGTGGGCCACCGAGTTCCTCTCCGTGAGGCGTTCGAGGCGTTCGAGGGCGTCCAGCGCACGCTGTGGTTCATCCCACCGCCGGTACGCGGCAACCAGATTTGAGAGCACGTACCGCATCAACGCGGAGTCTCCCGTGCGCTCGGCGCGGGAGAGCAGGCGATCCGCCACCATTGTGAGGGATATGCCTCCCTCCGCCACGGAGACTGCCGTGCTCGGTTGTCCGGTGCGGCCGAGGTGAGAGTCGATGAGCTGAAGAAGCTCGGTGTCGACGAGGCCAGTCCGGGCGAAACGAGGCAGCGCCCCGGACAGCATGATATCACCCTGGGCGATTCGCCATTCAGGGCCGCGTAATGCGGCAGGGTCCAGAAACAGCGCGTCGGCGAAAGCTCCGAGCGCCCCCTCTTCGTCGCCTGCGGCGGCGAGCGCAGCACCAAGGTCCGCCTGAGGGACCTCTCCGTCCATCCCGAATGGGTCGAGTTCGACCGACCGCCGGAAGGCTCCGATGGCATCGTCGAGGCGCCCCTCCCGCCACAGCAGCCACCCGATCCTTGAATGATAGGGTGCGTAGAGGTTGCGGCGACTCACAGCCGCCGCGTAGTGTGCGAGCGCCTTCTCGCCCGCGCTGATATCACCCAGCGCCGCCTGTATCTCCGCATCCAACGGGTTGAGACGGCCCGCATGGCGCAGTCGATCCTCCCGCCCCGCGTCTCCCGCGCCGGGCGCCGCTTGTTTACCTGGCGCCCCCATGCTTTGGGACGCCAAAGGTCGCACGACGAAGAGGAGGGCAGCGATGAACACACACGCCGCGGCCCAAATGGCGCCCGATCCCGAGTGATGCGGCTGACGACTCGCCGTTTCGGGGGCATCAGCCGCAGCGATCCGTTGCACCCCGTTGATGACTCCCAGAAGTACGAAGAAGCAGAGGGGAAGGACCGTACCCGTGCTCAGCGTCAGCACCAGAACGTGCGGGACGAGAAGGGCCACAACTCCGGCACTGGCCGCCTCCGTCCGGGAACGGATTTCCTGGGCAACCGAAGGCCTCCGCAGACGCCGTATCCCCGCGCACGCCGCCAGAATCACGGCAGCCAATGCAGCAACACCGAGCACGCCCGTGGACTCTGCGATCTCCAGCCCGAGATTGTGCGGATGCCATCCGACGCGCCACTCGTTCAGGAGCGACTCGCGGATCGGCGCGAGGCCGCCGGCCTCGACGATTCCCGCCACAGGCACCCGGACCATGGCCGGGATGAGATGATTCCCGAAGCCTACCCCGAGCAGCGGGCGATGCCCGATGACGTCAACCGTCAACCGCCACGTGGCCGCCCTGCGGGTGAGTTCCCCGCTTTCGGCGCGCAGCGACCACGCCAGCATCAGCATCGCCGCAGGCGCGAGGACCATAACCCACCACCACCCGACCTTCCGGCGTGGCCTCGTCAAGCGAAGAAGCAGTAGGGTCAAGAGGCCCGCGAGCAGCCCCGCGGCGGCAGAACGGGAGTAGGTGAGAACCGTGGGCGGGAGCAGCAGCGCGGCCGCGCCGATGGCCAGCCATCTCCGGGGGCCGGACCACGTCCCCGCCAGACTCGCGGCCAGGGTGATCATGGCCGCCCCGTAGGTGGCGAGACCGTTGGCGTGGAGTACGCGCAGCCCGAGCCGTGCCCGCAGCGCGGTCTCCCACCCCATCTTCGAGGCATAGGCGACCACCCCGGCCGCCGCCGCCGCCGCCACCACCGCCGCCACCGCAAGCAGGGTCGTGAGCAGCCGGTCCACACGGTCAAGACTGCGCACACTCCCCGCGACGAGAAAGAAGACGACCATCCAGGTCAGAAGCCTGACCCACACAGACAGGCTCTGGTGCGGATAGGGGGAGACCACAGTGGCGGCGAGGCCAACTGCCGCGAAGGCGAGGACGGCGAGATCCAGCATCGTGGGGCGGTCGAGTTCCAAGACTGCCAGGGAGGCGGTGATGAGCACGATCGCCGCCATCAGGGATCCACGGCTGCCCTCCAGGAGGAATAGATGCCCGTTCACCGCGCCGAAGGTCACGATTGCGGTGACTCCCATCCACACGGCGCCTCGGATGGGATCATCGCCCGCCGTTCCCCACACCGACGACACCAGGAATGCACCGTACACCAGTATCAGGAATGGGCTCAGGTTGACCGAGAAGACCGACCCGAGACTCGTCACCCGGGGAAGGTCGTGCACCGAATCAACGGTGATCAGGAACGCGCATGCCTCAACGGCGATGACTGCCAGCAGCGCCGGTACGTTCCGCGGGAGGCGAGGCCGCCGAGCCCGCCGCCATCGTTCCCACGCCATGACCGCGGCGAGCGTGGCCATGGTCAGCAGCCCCAATCCCGTGACGGCCCGGCCTCCTGTGGCGCGCCAGAGCGGGAGAGTCGCGGCCAGAAGAACGACGATGGTCACCAGAGAGAAGGAGACGGCCGCCCACGGGGCCCGCCTTGAGGCACCCGCGCGCGAGCACGCAGTGCCCGCTCGACGCTCAGGCGAGGGCTGCATACGCGTCGAGTAGGCGCGAGATGTGCGTCTCGGTGGAGAAGGTTTCAATGACACGCTTGCGGCCGGCCCGGCCCATGTCTTCCGCCTCTTGCGGGGCCGACCAGAGTCTGCGGATGGCCGTGGCCAAAGCGGCCGGGTCTCCTGGCGGCACCAGCACTCCGTCCACACCGTCCTTCACCACGTCGGGGATGCCGCCGATTCCGCTCGCCACCACGGGCTTCCCCGCGACCCATGACTCAAGGATGGAAATCCCAAAGACTTCATACCAGATCGACGGCAGCACTGTGAGACGGCATCCCGCAATGGTCCGCCCCAGCCGGTCGCCCGCCAGATGGCCGAGAAATCGGACATTATTGAGGCCGAGTTCCGTGGACAGGCGCTCAAGATCCTCGCGCACCGGACCCTCGCCTGCCACAAAGAGCGGCACTTCGGGCAGTAGCCGCATGGCGCGCAGCAGGATGGGCAGGCCTTTCTCCCGTGAGAGCCTCCCCGCGAAGAGGACATACGGGCCTGCCTCCGGTTCGAGGAGGCGCGGCGTCACCGGCGCGAAATAGGGGATAACGGTCACCTGCCCGGGGCTCAGACCAAAGTCGATGACCTTCTGACGAACGAAGGCGGTGGGCGCGATAAGCCGTCGAGCGAAACCCTGGAATGCACCAATTGTCCTGTGTGCCGTCATTTCCGCGGCCGCCAGCAGGCTCCATGACCAGGTGCCGAGACACCGATGCGCCACCGCCTGCCAGAACCGGCCGCCGCGGCACCGCTCACATGGCCTGCCGTCCGTGAACAGGAGGTAGTTCGGGCAGATGAGCTTGTAGTCATTCAAAGTCTGCACGACGGGGATTCCCCGACGAGTCATGGGGGGCAGAATCGAGGGTGAGAGATGGTGATAGATGTTGAAGACGTGCACGATGTCAGGCGCGAACGCGTCAAGCACCCGTTCCATTCGCCGTGCCCCCTCGCGATACCATATCACGCGCCCTGCCACGCCCCACCTCTGTCGGCTGGAGAGCTGCCGGAAGTCGATCTCCGGCGGAAACAGGTCGGCAAAGCGCGCGGGCTCGTTGCGCGGGTGCGCCATGGTAAAGGTCTCGACGGCGTGCCCACGGTCCTCCAAGGCCCGCTTCACGCTGAACAAATAGCGTTCCGTGCCGGAACGCACGAATCCGTGCTTGTTGACCAGCAGCACTCTCATGTTCGGTTCCTGACGCGAAGCATGGCGCCATGAACGATCCCGGCCATGGTCCCGATGTGAATCGTCGCCAGAATAGCCGGGACACGGTAGAAGGTTCGCCATGAGGGCGCGGCAAAGCAGCCGGCCCGGGCCTTCCGGATCAGATAGGCGGCGCCCAGCGCCACCATCGCGATCCAAGGCACCCAATGGCCCGTGACACACCCCGCACCGACGAGGGCGAGCCCCGCGGCGCTCTGGAGAACCGTTCGGGAATGAAAGGTCCCGCTCGCACCCAGTTGACCCAGGCCGCGGGCATACTGATAGAACTGCCTCAATACCGCTCGGTATGTGGCCCGAGGTCGCCAGAGGACCGTGGCCGAAGGCCTGTGGGCGACGCCGCCGCAACGGGATGCGCGTTCGATGAACACGCCGTCTTCGGCGCGATTGAATGGGGGATGCTCGGGGAACCCACCAGCGGCCTCCCACGCCCAGCGGGGGAACGCAAGAGACCGGGCAGTCGGATTGACCGTCATGCCCGCGATCCGGATGTCGGGCGTGAGGGAACATCGGGCAACGCAGGCCTCGAAGTGCGTCGAAGGATTCGGAGTCACCCCTCCGATGACGAGGCCCAGAGCAGGATCATTCTCCAGGGGCGCCGCGATTGCGGCGACCCATTCGCAGGACGGGATGCATCCGGCGTCGGTGACTGCGATGATTTCCGCTACGCTCGCGGCGATGCCGAGATTACGCCCGTGGGCAATATCGGCACCCGGGGCTTCGATCACGTGAAGCCCGGGCACCTTGCCGCTTCGCTGCTTCGCGAGGGCCGGCGTGCCGTCCGTGGAACCCCCATCGACGATGATCACTTGATCCGCGGGCCTGGTCTGGATCGAAAGGGCATCCAGCAGCGGCACGATGGATGACGCCTCGTTCCGCACGGTGACGACGACCGCCACGCGCATGTCATGCCCCCCAGAGCAAAAGGTAGTGCTGAGCCAGGGCCTCCCAGGTATGGGCCGCGGCGAAGCAATGGGCCTGTTCGAGCATCTGCGCAGACGGGCCTTGGGCGATCACACGGAGCGCCTGATCGGCGAATGTGGCGGGATCAGGCGCGGTAAGGAACAGCTCCGACGCCTGTGGCATGAGCTTGAGATAGTCCTCCTTGACCGGGTTGTGGTACACCGTAAAGAGAGGACGTCGCCGTACCATGGTCTCCAGCATGGAGAGATAGCCCGACGTGAGCACCAGGGTCGACGACTCGATGATCGGTCCGGGGTCGGGGATGAACCCATGGAACGTGGCACGGATGCCCTCATCCCGCGCGAGTTGCTCCAGTGTCGCGCGCCAAGGACCGTCACCGCAGACGGTAAGAGGGATGTCGATCCCGTGATGGTTTCTCAAGAGTCCAAGGCCGCGAAGATAGATGTCCAACCCCGTGTCGGGCGCCAGCCTTCCGACAAACGCCGCGCTATGGGCCTCGGGCGCGGCGGGCACCAGTTCCGGCGCGGTGCAGGCACCGTAGGTGACCACGGTCGGATGGATGCCCAACCATCGCACCAGGAAATGGCCGATGCACAGCGACCCCCGCGTCAGCCGCTCTGCCATGTCGTGGTAGAGCCTGGCGCGCCTCTGTACAGGGATGCGCATCTCATACCCGTGGTAGGTCATGAAGCGGGGACGATGAGACGACAGCGCCAGAGACGGGCCCGTCCAATGGAGAAGGCTGTAGACGCCATGGAAATGGATGATGTCCGCGTCCAGAAGAAGATGCCGATGGTCCATCCACCATCGCCATGCGGCGGGATAGCGAGCCCGGCCCGCGCGGGTGGGCATCCGGAACACCCGCGCGTCGGCCAGCGAGTCTTCGTCGGGCAGGCGTGGATCGTGCTTCGGGGCCACGAGGGTCAGTGTGATGCCGTGGGAGGCGAGCGAGGGAACAAGCCCCGTCATGTGCCGCTCGACACCGCCGATCGCCGGCGGCAACCGCTCAGCCACCATCAGGACGCGCATGATCTCCCGTTCTCCCCTCGGTGGCCTTGTCATTGACCAAGGCCCAGTACGCCTCTCGCACACACCCCCGGCGCGGGACCAGATGGCCGTGCTCATCCGGGACTCGATCCCCCGGGATACCCATCCTGCGATAGTTTCGCCTGGTCTCGGAGGCCATGAGGCCAAGAAGCCGGCGGGTCTCACCGCTGAGCGACCCGTCTTCCTGCAGGCTGGTTACTCCCATCGCGACGAGGCGCAATGCCGACGAGTAATCGGCCTGACCATAGGCAGTGCGGGCGAGGCCGAGCAGCCGTTCGGCATAGGTCTGGGTCGGCATGAGGAGGAAGTGCGCCATGGCATACGACCGGGCGGCATCAGGGATTCTGCCCGCCTGTTGTTGTGCCTGGGCGAGATCGTGCCAGACTTGCCACCAAGAACCGTCTGCCGGCACGCCCGGGTCCCAGGACAGCGCGGCCAACTCCAACTCGCGAATGGCCTCCTCCCGGCGACCCTGCAGGGTGAGGGAGGCAGCGAGGAGGGCGCGGGCCTTGGCTCCATCGGAGCCCGCCAGGCATGCTCGAAGTATGTTCTCTGATTCTTCTGGCCGTTTCTGCCCGAGTGCGGCAATGCCCGCCAGTTTCTGCAGGTGAGCCCGCTCCCGGCTTCCGCCCGGAAGGCGATCCACGAGTGAAGAGAGAACGCGAAAGGCCTCTTCTGGGAGTCCCCACCGCTCATACACGGCGGCGACTCTCTCACCGTGGCGCATCGTCGTGACGGCATCGTGCGCGTGAGCGCCGGCCATGTACCGAGAGGCGAGGAGCGAGAACCCGATGCTGCCGCCCGAGGTGCGCGGCTTTTCGGCCGCGGCCCCCTGTCCGGTATGTTGTTCGATGATGCTGACCATCCGCGCATCCAGGACGCCGTTCGCGGCGAAACGCTCGAAGGCGGCGGAGAGCCGTATCTGGTCGTTTTCGAGGACCCAGTCGATCGGATTGATTGGATCGGCTGAAAGCCCCATGGCTCGCAAGAAGCACGTTACGGCCTCGTCGCCGCGGCCCGTGGCGACATACGCAAGGGCGAGGTCGGACATATGCTCTCGGAAGTTGGGACCGACCCAGGTCGCCAGGGTCAGATCCTGTGCCCGCTGCGAGATGAAGGCCTCGGACAGGCTCCGGCCAAGGGTTTCGTCCTGGATGCGGACAGCCTCCTCGAAATGGCCCAGCGCCTCCTCGAGTCGTTGCTGGCCCCAGAGGCGCCATCCCAGACGCACGTGGTAAGCGGGATGCCGCGGCCTCAGGCGGCACGCATCCCGGTACCACCGGAGGGCGTCTGCATCCCCCGCCAGATCGCCCGACAGCGCCCGCAGCTCGGCATTCAGGGGCATCAGGCGGCACGCCATTTCGATGCGCGCCGGCGACGCCGGTGGTGGTGGCATGCACTTGTCCGCCCCGATAGATGTCCTCACGAGAGTCCCCGCGAGCATCGGCCGGACCACGCACACCAGCATGACCGTGATCACTGTCAGACTCAGCACGAGTGGTCGCCCCCTGACGCTGCGCAACCTCTCTTCCCTCGCCTCGAGTGCAGGCAATGACCCTCCCGCCGGGGGGTTCAGCCTTACCGTTGCCGCCGCAAGGCCCAGCAGGAGCCAGAACTCCAAAGGAAGCAAAGACGGCGCGCTCAGGCTCAACACGAGCTGGTGCGGAATCAACAGGGAAACCATGGCCGCTCCTATCGCGGCGAGGACTCCACGGACGGGCCCCGCTGATCGTGACCATCCCCGCACCACCAGGACGGCAGCCGCGGCGACCATGCCCAGGAAGACGACGAGCCCCGCGGCGCCCGCGCTTTCGAACACCTGCAGGAATAGGTTGTGGGAATGCCATTGGCTGGCCGGGCTCGCTAGAGGATCCGGATAAGCCCCCGCCGCCCACGCCGCCTGGTTGGCATTGAGGCCCCGGGGCAGGGGGTCGTAGAACGCCATCACGGCCGGATCGCCAAGCCCGCGTCCAAGAAACGGCCTCCGGGAGACGGAATCGGCCACCATGCGCCACACATTCCGCCGCCAGGATGCCTCCTGCTGACCCCAGAGCGTCACCAAGGCCCCGGCGACGACAATGAGAGCCCCCGCAGTCACCAGCGCGGGCAGGACGCGGCGCCACGCACTCTGGCGCGACAGCGGTCCCCTTCGAGCCGCCCACCCCAGCACCGCCAGCCCCGCCAGAAGCCCGGCCGCAGCGGAACGCGAGTACGTGAGCATGAGAATGGGGGCCGAGAACACCGCCGCGCCATGGGCCAACCCGACTGCCCACCCGGCCTTCCTCACTAAAGCGAAGAGCGCCCCCAAGACTACGATCACCCCCGCGGCGGCCGCCACGGGGACGATGCCTCTCATCGCGGGAGCGGAAGGGAGCTGCACACCGGCTCGGGCGGCGAGCGACACCCCCACCGATGCCACTGCCGCCGCCGCAGCCACCCCGATGGTGATCCGGCCCCCGGGAGACCGTGCCCGGAGCGCGCCGAGGGCCAGTGTTATTATGGTTGCCGCGTAGATACCCACGGCATTGGGGTGCATGGAGGCCATGCTGAGGCGGGCACGAAGTGCGGCGCCCGCTGATGCATGCTGCGCATAGTTCCACACCCCGTGCAGCCCCGCCACAGCGAGGACGACTGCCACGGTCAGCATGACTCGCACCGTTCGCGGCGGGGTGCCGGCGTCACGGCTTCGCGACAAAAGCACGAAGGCGAGCGCTCCGGTCCCGAGGCGCATCAGCATCTCCGCGCTGTAGTGGACATACTGCGCCGTCACCGTGGCCAGGAGGGCGCAGCCCAGGAAGAGCCCCGTCATGACCTCCACGGCCGCGATTTCCCGTACCCGGACGCCGCTGTCCCTCCTGATGGGGAGGTGCGCGACGCCGACCAGCAAGATCCCGCTGAGCAGAAAAAAACGCTCATCACCGAGCGCGAAGAACCCGCCGTTGAGCGCACCGTACGTGACGGCCGCCCACACCGCCGCTTCAACCATGGAGATCCGGCTCAGTGACACCATCAACGCCATCGAACCGATGAGCCCGTAATGGAGCAGCCTGTAGTAGGGGCCGAGATGAGTCTGCCATACCGACTGCTGGGTCACGACCTCTGGCAGGGACGCGATGGCTGCGGCAGTGATGAGGGTTCCTGCCGTTCCCACTGCCGCCAGGCCCAACGTCCTGGAGAAATCGATCCGAAGGCCTCGAACCGCAGTGGTCAGAACGGCGGAGCCGATGATCAGGACGGTCACGCCGACCAACTCGACGATCACGGCAGCAGGAAGCAACCGGGCATAGGTGGCGCATACCCCGATGAGAAGCACGCCGGGTACGCTTTCGATCGCACCCCTCATCGCCCGCTCCTTCCCGCCAGGTCCTCATACACGTGCGCCATGGTGGCCGCCACGGGCTCCCATGCGTAGCGGTCGCGAACCCTGGCCTGGAGCTGCCCGCCCATGGCCGTCACACCGGCAGGGTCATCCGCCAGGGCTTGTATCCGTGCGGCAAGATCGCCCTCATCACCCCGGCGGAATACATGGCCCAGACCATCCAGGGCCTCCAGGTGGGGCGGGATGTCACTCGCAAGCACACACAATCCGTAACTCATCGCCTCGAGCAGCGCCAGCGGTAGACCCTCCACCTCCGACGCCGTGACAAAGAGATACGCATTGCTGAGGAGTTCCTCGAATACGGTGCCATACACGTATCCGGTGAACACGACGCGAGGATCCGTCGCCATGGCGTGAAGCCCGTCAACGTAGTCCTGACTGTGGCTCTCTCCGCCCGCAATCACAAGACGCTTATCCGTCGGCACTCGACCGAAGGCGCGGATGAGAAGCTCGAGCGACTTCTCGGGCACCAATCTCCCTACGCTCAGGATGAATGAACCCGGCTGGAGGCCCCACGCGCGTATGGCGTCCGCAGGGCGCCGCACCGGATCGTTCACTCCGTTGGGGGCGTATACCGGATACCCGTGGTAGTGGTCCCGGTAGTGTGTCTCCAGCGCCCGGGACACCACTACCGTCCGATTTGGGAACCGGGCGGATGCCCACTCACCTGCGCGGAGCACGGCGCGGGCGACGCGACCCCATTTCTGGCGCTGCCAATCGAGACCCTGCACGGTCACCACGACGCGTCGCCCGAAAACCCGAGGGAGCCACGCAAGCAGCGATGGACCCAATGCCTGGTAGTGAACGATGTCGTCCTCTTGAAAGAGGACATGCAGCGTGGAGAAGAGCGTGTGGGTGATGGCCTCAAGGTGCTTCGTGCGGATGCTGGGGAGGTGACGCAATTCCACGCCATGATAGGCGCGCCGCTGCGCGGTGTAGTGCGGCCGGCAGTACACCGCGACCCGGAAGCCCTGCTTCGCCAGACGTGTGCTCAGCTCTTCCACCGAGCGCTCGACCCCCCCATACGTCGCCGGGATTCCCCGGGATCCGAGAATGGCGATGCGCGGCTTCTCCAGGGGGTCAACCCGACGGTCGACGTGCTCCATCATGTCGGCGAGTAATGCATCACTCGCGGGAACCGTCCCGGGCTCGGGTGTCTTCACGGCCATGATCAGTTCGTCGAACTGATGCCGGGGCATGGCCCACCGGATGTCGGTGCCGGCGCACGTCCTCATCAGGTGGATAATCCAGGCCGGCGAGGAAGTTTCCCCGGCGATCCACACCACCCTCGCCCGCGTGCGGCCCATGGCGTCTGCCAGGCGCTCCATCGCCCCGGCATCAGCGGCCAGGCGCAGGTCACCCACCACGCGATCCCCGATCCATGGCTGGGTGGTGATCGCGTCGGCGAGCCGGGCCACAGCAGACTCCGACTCGAGGACCAGTACTCGGCGGACCCCGATGCCCCGCCGGACGAGGGCCTCTCCGAGGCGACCCGCAAGGATACGCCATACCGATACTCCGGCGTAGGTCATGACCCATCCCACGGACAGGCAGAGGCGGGAGTAGAGAAAGGGCGCATCGGCATTGTACGTGCCGAGCCTCAGGAGGTGGAGCGTGGAGACCACCAGGACCACGTTGATCAGCATGGCGCGCAGGAGCAGCACCGCCACCCGCCACCCCTCCGACCGCCGCGGCAACCGGTACCCACCGCAGAGGGCCAGGGCGCCTACCGCGATACATGCGCTAAGGAACGTGAGCAGGGCATACCTCGGCGCCCAAGGCACGATGCTCGCGAATAGCCCGGTGCGGAAGCGAAACAGGTAGGCAAGTCCGTGCGCGGCCACGACCGCGGCGACGTCCCCGGCAATCAGCACCATGACGGCAGCGCGACCTCTCATGCGGGCTCGCCTTCGTCTCTCGATGTGGCATCGCGGAGTGTGTGGCCGCCGGCACTGGCGACGGGGCGGCTTCGGAGGGCCGGATCATCGGGCGGGGACATCCGGAGGGGCGACCATACCCATTTCGTTCCGCGCTCGGCGCCGACGCGCCAGTAGAGAGGCCGGCCGGCCGTGAGGGCACCCATCCGGTCAGGGAGAATGCAGTGCTCCTGCTGCACAATCCCGCCGGCACCGAAGAGGAAGGCGGGATCCGGTGAGATCTCGACGCGGTAGGAGGTTGCTCCCGGCACCGGACTCCACTGCAACGCACGAGTCTCGTGGTGTTCCTGCGACCCTGCGGGGCTGGTGGTTCGGCGCGCATTGCGGCGTGAGGCAAGCCACCATAGCAGCCTCGTCGCCGGATCCGCACGGTCTGCCAGATACCGCAGACCGCTCCGGTAGAGGTGGTCCTCACCTCGGGAGGGCGTCCTGCCCACCGTTCCTCCAACCCGATGAACCATGCCGCTCTTCGGTACGACGCAGAGCTTCCATCCCCTCCCCCTCAGGCGGTCCGACAGATCGACGTCCTCGAAGAAGATGAAGAAGCGTTCATCGAATCCGCCCACTTCCTCGAAGGCCGAGCGTCGCACCAGGAATCCGGCACCCGAGAGATAGGGCACCTCCGCAGGGTCGTCTCCGAACCACACCGCGCGGTGCCAGCGCTGGTATGGTGGTGTGAACCGGGCACCCGTGCCAAGGCGTCTCAGGATCATCCGCCAGAAGAGGAACGTGAGCAACGTGGGAGGAACCGGGACCACGCTCCATTGCCAATTCAAGCGCGCATCAACCCACTGCCGGGGCCCCACGGCGCCAAGGTTTGGCGCGGACGCCAGATGATCCGTGAGGGTGCGGAGCGCACCAGGCAGGAAGTATGCGTCGGGGTTCAGAAAGAGCAGGAATGGCGCTCTCCCCATGGCGGCGCCCTGGTTGCACGCCGCCGAGAACCCCCTGTTCGCGGTGTTCACGAACAACTGGGCGCCCGGGGCGGCATTGCGCACCACGTCGGCTCCGCCATCTGTGGAAGCATTGTCCACGACGATGATCTCCACCCCCGGCTCCCGCATGATCGAATCGAGGCAGGCGCCAATCCAGCCGGCGTCGTCGTGGATGAGGATGACTACTGTGACGAGTGGATCCATGATGAGACTACGGGGACTTCACTGACGAGTGAGCATGCACGCCGCTGAAGATGGAGACGGCACCCAGAAGCTGAAGCGTCACGACATACCCCGCCGTCGCGGGAACGAGCGCCACCCAGAATGTCGTCCCGTCAAGGAGAGCATACACTGCCGCAGCCACCAGAGCAGCGAAGGCGGGGCGCGCCGCTGTCTTTGCCAGCGGTCGTTTGGCTGGCCCAAGAAGATCTCTGATCCACCACGTCCTCACCACCAAGCTGAACACGGCCCCTCCGCACGCTGCCCAGGCGGCGCCGATCTGTGCCCCTCCCGGGATAAGGAGCCCGCACAACACCGTCTTGACCACGGCCTCCGCGCCCGCTACGGCGACGAATGCCCCGATTCCCCTGCGGGAAATGATGACGATCATCAGCACGGGGCCGGAGAGGACCGTGGCGACCAGGGACCATGCGAGGATACGGAGAACGCTCGCCGCCGGCAAATAGACCTCGCCAAGCAGCAGGCCGATGATTGACTCGGCCCCGAATGACAGCGTGACTGCCAGTCCGAAGACCACCAGCGCGAACGCGTTCAGGGCGTCATTGTAGCCGCGGGCCGCCACCTCCGGAGACTCCTGCCACCGGGCCGAAAGAAACGGAAAGAGGGCACCCAGGGCGCTCATCCGCAAAATGCCGGCGTACTCGATGAGTCGCAAGCCGGGCATGTAGAGGCCGACCGCCTCGGCGCCTGACAGCCTGGCGAGGAGCAACACATCCACCCGCCTCATGGCAAGATCCAGAACACTGAGGGCGAACAATACGAATCCGTCGCGAAGCAACGCGCTCATGGCCGGCCGGGAAGGGAGACCCGCCAGCGGAGTGACACGCCGATGCACAAGGAGAACGAGCGCGCACGCCTCCAGCGAGACAGAGGCAACCTGGAGTGCCACCAGCGCGCGCACGCGGGCGCCTGAAAGGACGAGGATGATGCCGGCAGCCGCGGTCGTCATCGACACTGCGATCCGAAACACCCCCAGCGTCGTCATGCGCTCGAACGCCCGCGCGATGGCCTCGGCCAGTCCCTGGATCGTGGCCCCCACGAGGATCGCCCCTGTGAGCCAGAGGAGGGATTTCATCTGCGGACCATAGCCGGCTACCGACGCAGCCACGGGCAGGAGCGCCCAGACCAGGAGCGCCACGGGCACCGTGAGAGCGATTCCGCTGAACAGGTACCGTCCCGCTCTCTCCCGGTGCTGAGCCACGTCTCGGATGATCACCTGAGGGAACCCCATCAGACTGATCGTGCGGGCGAACAGCGCGAAGGTCATGGCGATCGAGTAGAGCCCGAAATCGGCGACCCCGAGGCGGCGGGCGGCCACGGCGACGAATGCCAAGTTGGCCATCTGCACGCACAGCTCCGCCCCGGACAAGACCGCAGTATTGCCTAGAAGCCTCCGGGATTCGGTCACATCTCCCCCCGGCGGACTTCGATGGCGGTTCGTTCGCGGGGAAGTCGCGTCTCTCTCCCACTGCCTGCGGGGGAGATCACCGCCATCGCAACGGATCCTGCGCACCCCCGGGGTGCCGAACCGCCGGGGCAAGAGGGCACAGAACTGCTCGTTCGCATCAGGGCTTGCCTATGGGCACGCCGTCCGGGCTCATCGCCTCCAGGAGGCAGGCGAGATCCACACATCGGGTTCGCTGGATACCGCGGCGGGCACGGAGCGTGGCACCCATCCGAAGGAACGCCTCGCAATAGCCGCGAAACGCCGCCCCCCGATGGGGAGCATGCCGGAGTGCCGCCGCCCATGTGTGCCCGATACCCCCGAGGCGAGGCTTGATGAGTCCCCACGGCATGTTCTTCAGGTACACCGTGACCCGGTTCCGGTACACCAGTCTCATCTGAGCGCTCGATCCCCGGCCGAACGTGGCACTCCGGTCGTGATGAACCACGGCATCAGGGACATAGACGCAGCGGTGTCCCAGGAGTCGGGCGCGGAATCCGAAGTCGATGTCATCGCTGTAGATGAAAAGGCTCTCATCGAGCGAGCCCACACGCTCGAAGACTCCCCTTCGGTAGATCGATGCCGCACCGGTCGCGGTGAAGACCTCACACGGGGTATCAAACGCGGGTCCATCCGGTTCTCCGTGACCCCGCATGATGCCTCCGATCAGAGGATCGAAGGCGTCGCCCGCGGAGTCGATCCGGCGTGGATCGGAGGCAAGGAGGAGCCGGCACGCCGCGAATGAGAACACCGGCGCCTCCTCCAGCGCAGACTGCAGCGCCTCCAACCATGTCGGGGTGGGATAGGCATCACTGTCCAGAGTGACGATGAAATCTCCCGAGGCCGCCTTGACCCCCGCGTTCACGCCGCCTGACGTGCCGAGGTTACGCGGGAGTCGAACCACTTTCACCCAAGGATACTCCCCGCGCATGGTCTTCACCGTGTCGTCGCTGGACGCATTGTCCACCACGATTATCTCTTCCGGCCGCCGCGTCTGACTGGCAAGGCGTTGGAGGCACCGCCTGAGCCGTGGCAGTGCGTTCCAGGTCGGGATGACTACCGAGACGGACGCCATGGTTGGGTCTGGTGCGGCAGGCGGCCGCTCCCGCCGGGATAGCCGGCCCGCGTCGGAGGCCTGGTGGAGGGGGCATTCACCGAGGTTCCCCTATTCAGCGAACATGGATCGGCCATCCATGTAACGGGGAACGGCCTCATCGAGCGCGTGGAGCACGGTCGGCGCCACATCCATGATTGAGACGCATGCTTCACGCAAGGCGCCACATCCCGGCCCCCGGGCGTAGAGCACGCCCACGGGGCGATGACTTCCCCGATTCTCCACGGAGTTCGCCGTCGCCTCCAGGGAGGACCGAATCGTGAACTGGCCCATGAGGCGAATCCCCTCATCATGGGGCATAAGGAGCATGTCGGGCGCCCCGGCTGCATGGAGCCCGGCGTAGATGTCATCCCGTGGGACCACCGCCCTTAGCAACGGACTGCCCTCGTCGTCACGGCAGGCGAGGAGATCGTCGGCCAGCCTGACGCTCAGGTCTCTCTGCTCCGTCCCGGTCGTGATCACGCCATCCGGTTCGCGCCCCTTAATGTTGAGCCAGAGCCCGGGACATTCTACGTAGAGCCCGCCGAACGCGCGGGTCCTCCGCCAATCCACCCTGAGCCGCGGAGGGCCGAGCTCTACCCGGGGCCGCCACCCCCTTGCAGGACGTCGCAGGCGTCTCACGCGAAGCTTGTGGCCGCGATGGAGACGGAGAAACCCGTGCTCGCGGAGCCAGACGTTGACATGAAACAGATGGCGGCATGGACCGAAACCGTGGTCAGACATCACGATGACCGTCGTCTCGGACCCGGTGGCCTCGAGCAACCGACCCAGCGTCGCGTCCAACGTCTCGTATGCTGCTTCAACGGCCGCGCCGGGCTCCCCACCGGGCGCACCTTCCGTCTCCCTGGCCTCTGTCTCACCCCAGAGCATGTGTTGGACCTTGTCGGCCAAGGTGAACACCACCATGAAGAGGTCCCATTGCTCCTGCCCCAAGAGCCAGAGTGCCGCGTCGCGTCTCGCCGCATGTCTCCGCGCGAGTTGCGCGCTCAGGTGGCCGGCGTCGAGCGTGTCGAGGTCGCCAAAGCCGTCCGCCTGGTAGTCGGGAATTCGCGTGCGCAAGTGATCGGCCACCGCAGCGGGAAATGTGAAGTCGGATCGCATTCCCGGAGTGGGCAAACCGGTCACCATTACCCCGTTCACCGGTCGGGGGGGAAACGTCAGCGGCACGTTCAGGGAGCAGACCCGGCGCCCGCGTCGGCTGAGTATCTGCTCCAGGGTTGCCGCGCCGATGTCCGCGCTGCTCACCAGTGGCCATTCATAGCCCGAACGGCGCCAGAACCCGAACGCGCCGTGTTTCCCCGGGTTCACGCCCGTTCTGCAACTCGTCCACGCAGGGGCGGAGTTGGCCGGGAATGTTGACTGAAGACGCCCCGCGCAGCCCTCCGCCATGAGCCGCGCGAGGACCGGAAGCCGACGGGCATTCACCATTCGGTCGGCGACAGCCGGCTCGAGACCGTCGAGGCCGACCAACAGGACCCGGGCTCCCATTGCCTACCCCAGATACCCCAGAGCCCGCAGATGTGCCTCCACACCTTGCCGCTCGACGGCGGACAGTTCCTGCGCTGCAGAGCGGGGCAGACCATCGGGCGAGGCAACTACACGAACAGGATGATCCCGCAACCAAGAGTCATCAAACAGCTCCGTCGCCACCGTTCCTTCCATGTGGCCGGGCACCGGCACACCGAGGATATGGAGAACAGTCGGTGCGATATCCGTGAGCCGCATGGGCACCGCATCCCCATCCCCGGCGCAATCCCCGGCCAGAGCCAGCACTCCTCCGCCGATCATATGGAACTCACCTTCCGGAGCCGGACCCATCACCGAGCTGGCATCCAGGGAAGGGCATGTCGCGATTCCCTCGTCGGCCGGCTCAACTACCAAGTCAGGCAAAGGGATCAGGCCGGGCCCGGCAGACAGGTTCTCGCGGATCAAGACATTGCCCACGGCCGGCAGATCGGCGATGCTGTCCCGGATGAATCTCGCGCGGGCGGCGCGATCAGTGAGAGGCGCCCGGGAAGCATCGCTTCCCACAGGTGCCCCGGATCTCCCCCCGCATGAGAGAAAGACCCCGGCGTCGTCGGCAAGGGCCGCCGTCCGTTTCCCGTCTACGCCGCGGCGTTGCCCGAGTTCTCCGGGGAGTGCGCACTGCTCCATCAAGAAACGGCACGCCGACGAGTCCCGCCTCGACAACCGCCGCAGCGCGCGCCGCGCCGTGCCGGATGGAGAAAGCCGGAGCAAACCCTGTTGTTCCAGCCAGGCATTGAGGTGAAGATGGCTTCGCACCGTCGCGGCGTGTGTTGGCGACACCAGCAGCAGTGCCCGCGCGGGTATCTCCGAGATCAACAGGCGAAGGAGGGCGTCGAGCCCGTCCGGCATCCCGGGCGTTGCACCGGTTCGCGCGCGGGAGCCACGCGCCCGCCTCGCCCCGGCAAGATGCCGAAAGCCAATGGCGATGAGGTCACTGTCCTGCTGGTCCCGCATCCAGCGCACCATGCGGATGACCCCCTCTGCGCGGCGAACGCCTTCAGTGGTCTCAACGGAGGCCAGGGTTGCCCGGTCCGAGGGCGGCATCGCCTCCCACAGCCCCCGCGGGAAGCTGTCCCATGGGTCGGGAGGCATGGTCAATGCCACGCCGTTGATGGCCGCCGGCGGCCAGGTGAGTGGAACGCCCACCGCCGCCACCCGCAGGCCTGCTTCCCCGGCGACGGCAAGGAGGCTGGGGAACGCCAGCCGCCAGATCGAAGGGCCCGCGCGCTCCGGGCCCCCGTCCACACTCCGCCCTCCCCACACCCCGTGGGCGGATGGCTCGACACCCGTGTGCACCGTGGCCCAGGCCGCCGCCTGGCTGCGGGCGAGACCGGCCGAAAAGATGCCCTGAGAGCCTCCATCGAGGAATGGGCGGAGGGCGGGCTGGCCCGCGCGGCGTTCCGCGTTGCCGACGGACGAGGGAGTCAGCCCTTCCGTTGCGAGTACGATGACCGGAGAACCCACTATGGAGTCCCGCGCGCAACAGAGAGAGGCGAGGCCACTGGTTCGCCGGGCATTCCCACTTCCGCGGGACGGTTCTCGCAGGATTTCAGGATCATCCGTCGTTGAGAGTGCCGGTGATCGGCGTTCCCGCCGACCGGTCGTGAGAGGAATGGATCGGCGCGGCGTGGCGGCACACCCGTCTCTGTGAAGAGGAACGGCTGCCCGCCCTTCAAATGCGGCGCACAGCATTCCGTTTCGTCACGGACTCGGTGCACATGCGTGGGGCGAGCCGTTCTGGTCGCCGGAATCGCGCGCCCGCCCCGCTGAGAGAACGAAGTTGAACGGGCCGCCCGCATACCACGGGAGCCCCTCGGTGGGGAAACCGCCCGGCCGACGCCCTGCCGCGAGATCACTGGCCGCCGCGATCCAGGTATCAGCCCGATGCGGCGCCCAGGGCGAACTGTACACCCAGCGCCTCGCTACGCGACGTCGGTATGCGAAACCCAGTTGCACCAAGGCGCAGGCGCAGGGGGCCGGGTCTCAACTCCAGCCCGGCGGCCATACCGAAGCCTTCCGGCCGACCCGCTCCCAACTCCAGCCATGTTCGCAGCCATGCCCGGGCATCCCAGATCAGACCAGCATGCACGCGGGGCGATGTGGTGACACCGGCCCAGGAGCGCAGTCCCTGGTTCCATCGCGCGTAGGCGCCGCCCCACGGGAGCCGGCGGCCGATGTGCACTTCCATCCGGGCAGGTAAGGGCGTCGACCACCGACCGACGTCGTACGTGCTGTCGGAGCTGACATACCCGCTATCTCCCAATTCCGCGGTCCATTCCTCCGCCTGGAACTCGACCAGCTTCTCCTCGACCCCCTTCCAGGAGAGTGAGGGTCCCAGATCCTTGAGCACGATCTCCAGCTCCCACTGGTCCCTGGCCGCGCGGCCGCCGAGGTCGAGCGCGACGCCGACGGGAAGGCGGGACTCCGGGTCGTCCGTCGTGCGCCGTACGACGGTGACACCTTCCGCGGTGAGGCCCTCTACTTCGGTAAGTACCGCGAACGAACTCCTCGTGATCTTGGCGGCGAGGACGCCCAACACGATTCGGGCGCCAATCCCCGACGAGGTTTCCCATCCGGCTATCCGGCCGCTTGGGAACCCGTATGATCCGCCGGCGGACAGGTAGGTCAACATGCCACCCGAGTTCAGCAGTTCATAGCGGCGATCCAGTGCATTGCCGAAGAACATCAGGTCGATGAGGTCCTTATCGAGGCTCAGGTCTCCCCCCAGATAGGCCCTCGTGATGAAGGCCGCCCGGCCGACGCGTATTCCCAACGCCTCAGCCTCGCCCTGCAGGAACCCCCTGGCGGTCTTCCCGGAGATGCTCTCCAGGATCGTCCTCTTGTCGTCTTCGTCGAGGTACTCCCCGCTGTACCTGCGATAGAGGTCCAAGCTCACGGCATTGTTGCGGACCGCCACGCTCCCATGCACCAGGTAGGCCTCCCAGGCCCCCATGGCGGGATCGGCCAGAGCGGCTGGGTTGGCGAGCCACGCGACTCCTGACCCTGACCATCCGCCGGGCGCTGCCCATGCCGCGCCGGCGGTCATCAGAGATATGATCAGCCACACCGCGGGGTTACATGTCATCATCGAGCTCGATGCGCGACGTAATGCCCATGAGTATCCTGGCGGAAATGGAGTCGTCCGCACAGATGCAGATCCGGCGCGTGCCCGATCCATCCAACAGATACTCCACGGCTGCGTACAGCGTATCGTTCCCCGGGCCGGGGTTCGCGAAGAGGCCCAACTGGTCCTCATCAAGACTCACGCTGGTCTGCGCATGCGCCACGCCCGTGGATTTGCCGGTGATGGGGTCCACCGATGGGGCCTCGAACGCGAAAGGCCCGATCAGCAGTTCCGGATCATCCCATAATCGCAGTGAATCGTTGTCAACCCGGACGCAGGCGTGTCCGCCGAGCGGCAGGTTGTTGTCGACATCGGCAATAATGAGAGCCGCACGGAGATTCTCGGTCAGGTCGCCTTCGACGTCCGCATCGTCGGAGTCGCCGTCAGCCGGATCAATCACCAGCTTCTGCACGATGGAGCGTCGATCCACATCCGCGCCGTCAAAGGTCAAGTCGAATGCGGTGAGCAGCGATACCTGCACCGACAGGGTCGCCTGGGGACCGACCGGCCGGCCCTGCGCCGTATACGCCAGCGTACTGGTCGCCGCATAGCTGTCGGGGACGGCATGAGTCGGGGAGGGATTGATGAAGATCAAGATCTGGGGGTCGGTCACGAGGTGGGTCGAGACGATCTCTTCACCACTGAGTGACGAGGGGGCGTTCACGGAAACACGCAACGGCCCGGATGGCCGCCCATCGTCATCCCAGCCTTCTATCGCCGTCTCGATTTCCACAGTGCCCGGCAGATTGTGCCTGACGACAATCTCGAGCCAGGCGCGGTAGAACGAGGGATTCTCCAGCTCATCCAGGGGATTGCCGCTCCATGTGGCGGTGCCACCAGGGATTACCGCCTCCCCCTGGGTAGGCAAGCCCTGAAGGGTGGCCGGGTCGGCGACGATCACGTCGGACACGACGCTGGCGACCACGCTATCCGAATCCATCAGGCGAAACGGGCCATACTCGCCGAAGAAGAAGTCGCCCTCGGCGCCAACCAGCTCGCGCACGAATGCGGTGCGTGAAACCAACGGCACGTTGGCAGTCACGTCCCACGTCGGGGCCTTCGGGCTTGGGATGGAGCAACCGGCGACCAGCAGAATGAGAAGTCGGCGCATGAATGCCTCCTACGGCACGCGATACCGGAATGCAACGTGCGTTCCCGGCGGTCCCGGGTCAAGCGGTTCCTCTGCCGCGCAGCGGCTCCCGGCTCTCGACCTCTGCTCTCTTCAGTCATCGATGGTGCACGCCGGTGCGTGTCGCCAGTCGATCTGCCGGCGGCACACCCCGGCCTACCGGCTCGCGTCTGGTCGGCCAGTCGGCCGGATCACCCCGTGATGCTTGACAGCGGGGGGTTCCCTGCCGTCACTCTGCCCGTTCCCACTCTGGCGCCGGCGACGCCGCTCCGGGCCTTTTGACTACGGCGTCTCTCACGGGTTTCTCCCTGCGGGGAGTCACAGATTCGTCGTGCGCGGCACGATGGATCCAAGGAGGACCTTCGATGAAGCTGCTCTCCCTGCTGCTTGGCGTGCTGGGCCTGGTTTCTCTCGTGCTCTCGTTCTACGGGCGATTCTCAGGACCGTCGGTGGTGTTCCTGCTGGGGGACAGCGTCTCGTCCGCCATGCTGCTCCAGTTCGCAGGCGTGATGTTCTCCATGGGCGTGTTCGTCCGCGTTCTGGCTACGAAGTAGGCTGTCCGGCGACGACGAGCGCCGGGGCCGCGGCATCACGGGACATTGCAACCGGGGCGGAACAGTCCTGGAGGCGTCTTCCCGTCATTGAGACGAGGGTGAGGCCCTCAACACCCCCGGCGACCGGCTGTGGGCGCCGCCACGCCCGGTTGCGGGGGGATTCGCATACTTGACCTCGTGTCCGCGACGCCTGTTCTTGCTGACTTCGCCAGATTATCGGCAGTTCGTCATTCGGAGAGGGCCGCTTTTCCATGATGTCCCCACACATTCCCGTTCCGCTTCTTGATCTCAAGCCGCAATACGCCTCCCTCAGAGTCGAAATCCAGGCCGCCCTGGAAAGAGTCGCAGAGTCGCAGCAGTTCATCCTGGGCCCCGAGGTCGAGGCCTTCGAGCGGGAGATCGCGGCATACTCGGCCTGCGCCTTCGGCGTGGGCGTTTCCTCGGGCACGGATGCGCTGCTCATCGCGCTCATGGCCCTTGGGATCGCCCCCGGAGATGAAGTGATCACTACGCCTTATACGTTCTTCGCCACGGCCGGCTGCGTGAGCCGTCTCGGCGCGCGGCCGGTGTTCGCCGACATCGACCCCCTGACCTATAACATCGATCCCGACGGCATCGAACGGGTCATCAGCGGCAGAACTCGTGCCATCATCCCCGTGCATCTCTACGGGCAGATGGCGGAGATGGATCCCATCGTGGATGTTGCCTCCCGCCACGGTCTCTCCGTCATCGAAGACGCGGCCCAGGCCATCGGTGCGGAGTACCGGTCCCGCCGGGCCGGCTCCATCGGACACATCGGCACGTTCAGCTTCTTCCCCTCCAAGAACTTGGGCGGATTCGGCGACGGAGGCATGGTGACCACGGCCGACGGGGCCATGGCCGACCGCCTCCGGATTCTCCGCAACCACGGAGCGAGTCCGAAGTACTACCACAAAGTCGTCGGGGGGAACTTCCGGCTGGATGCCCTCCAGGCCGCGGTGTTGCGCATCAAGCTTCGCCGCCTCGATGGCTGGACCGAGGCTCGCCAGACCAACGCGTCGAAGTACCGGCGGCTGTTCGTCGCTGCGGGGCTCTGTGACCCGGCATCACCTGCCGCACCCACCGACGACTATCCCGTCGTCCTCCCCGCCGAGGCGGATCGCCGACGGCACATCTACAATCAGTTCGTCATCAGGGCTCTACGAAGGGACGGGCTGATTGCCCACATGAAGGCGAGGAGCATCGGTCACGAGATCTACTATCCGGTGCCCCTGCATCAGCAGGAGTGCTTCGCGGATCTTGGCTATCGGCCGGGAGCCTTCCCCGAGAGCGAACGGGCCGCCGCGCAGACGGTGGCCCTCCCCATCTACCCGGAACTGACCGCAAGGATGCAGGAATCCGTGGTTTCCGCCATTGCCGAGTACTATCAGGCCGGCGCCGCGTGAGCGGGTTCATCCCGCCGGCGATGGCCTCGTGGCGTGGGCCGGTCTGCCCCCGGCCTGTCCGGTCGAACATTGTGGAAGGTGGCCCGCCGCAGGACGACGGCTCGTTCGTACCGCCGGCCGCGCTCCGATGCATGACAACTGACACCACTCGAGGGAACTCTCATGAATGAAATGTCGACAAGTCCCGCAGGCGAAGCGTTTCCCCTGCCACGCAACGAAGACTATGCGGAAGAGTTCAAGCGGGTTGCCCGTCTCGTCGACCAGGCCCGGTCCGACGGCAAGGAAATTGTCGTGGTGATGGGCGTCGGTTTCGTCGGGGCGGTGATGGCCGCCATCGTTGCCGATACCCTCGATCCCGTCACCGGACGGCCCGAGAAGTTCGTCGTCGGCTGCCAGCGGCCCAGCTCTCGCAGTTTCTGGAAGATCCCCCTGCTCAACCGCGGAGAGGCTCCCGTCAAGGCCGAAGACCCCGAAGTGGCTCCGATGATCCGGCGCTGCGTCTTGGAGAAGAAGACCCTGACCGCCACCTACAACAGCGATTGCCTTGCTCTGGCCGACTGCGTGGTCGTCGACGTTCAGTGCGACTACCGCAAGAACTCGCTGGGCGACATGCGGACGGGTGAAGTCGAGATGGGCGCGCTGGAGGCGACCATGCGCACGATCGGGGAGAAGGTGCCTGCCCAGTGTCTCGTGCTCATCGAGACGACGGTGGCCCCGGGGACCACCGAGTTTGTCGCATATCCCATCATGAAGAAGGAGTTCCAGAGGCGCGGCATCGAGACGGCGCCGCTGCTGGCCCACAGCTTCGAACGGGTCATGCCGGGCCGGAACTACGTGTCGTCAATACGGGACTTCTGGCGGGTCTGCTCCGGGTGCAACCCCGAGGCCCGCGAGCGGGTGGTGAGGTTCCTCACCGAAGTCCTCAACACCAAGGACTTCCCCCTCACGGTCATGGATCGGCCCATCGAGTCGGAAACCACGAAGATCATCGAGAACTCCTACCGGGCGACGATTCTGGCGTTCCTTGACGAATGGAGTGTGTTCTCCGAGCGCAACGGGGTCGACCTCACGAAAGTGATCAAGGCCATCAAGATGCGGCCCACGCACAGCAACATGATCTTCCCCGGTCCGGGAATCGGGGGGTATTGCCTGCCCAAGGACGGCGGGCTGGGGCAGTGGGCCTACCATCACATTCTCGGCTTTGAGGACGACATCTTCAAGATCACGCCGCAGGCCATCGACATCAACGACACGCGCGGCCTCCGGGCCGCCGAACAGACCCGGGACGCCCTTCGGAACATGGGGCGCTACATCGCGGGGGCCTCGGTGCTGCTGTGCGGCGCCAGCTATCGGGAGGACGTGGGCGACACTCGGTACAGCGGATCGGAACTGGTTGCCAGGAAACTGACCGAGATGGGCGCGGAGATCAGGGTCCATGATCCCTATGTTGATCATTGGTATGAGCTTGAGGAACAGGCGACATATCCGGGGCCGGGCCAGTCCTGGGCGCGGTTTTTCCGCAATCAGGAGGAACTCACTCACATCCGTGTGCAGAAGGATCTCGCTGGCGCCGCGCGAGGGGTCGAGGCAATCATCCTGGCCGTGCGGCATGCGCAGTATCTGGAGCTCGACCCTGATGAAGTCCTCTCCTGGGTCGGCGCGCCCTTCGCCATTGTCGATTGCTTCGGCATTCTGGATGATGCGCGGATTCGCCGGTACTTCGAGTTGGGGTGTGAAGTCAAGGGGCTCGGCCGTGGCCACATCTCCCGGTTGAAGAAGGCTGCGCGGCGCACGCCCGCCGGGTCCTGAGGGTCCCCCGGGAACGCCGTTCGACTGACGCGCGTTTTCTCGCCGGGATCAGGGTCGACCAATGATGCGAGGCATCGCCCGGCCCGGCCTGTGGACATGATAACTGGTATGCATCGCGCGGGCCCGCGATCGGCCGGCGATCGCCGCGGCGGCCTCTGCCGGGTGAGCCGGAGTACGCTATCCGAGCGCCCGCGCCTTGCGCGCGCGGCCCTTCGGCGGCACATTCTCCCGGCTCTGGATACTGAGGGCCGTCATTGGACCTTCCGTTCTCGAACCGCATGATGGGGGGTACCCATGTGCTCGCTCCGAAGGTCACGACATCGCCTGCGACGCTCGATCAAGCATATGCTTGCCCGGCGACACGAGCGCCGCAGAGTGCTCAATATTGTCATCGCGACTTTGGCAAGTGCCGTCTTCCTGTGGGTCGCCGTGCACATCATACCGGGATTCCTTGCCCGGGTGGGAGAGAAGACGCTGGGCGTGGCCGCCGCAAAAGGCAATGCCGACCTGATGCGGATCCTCCTGAGCCTTGGTATCGAACCGGGGACGCCCGATCCCTTCGGCCTCACGCCCCTCCACCGCGCGGCGTACCAAGGAAGGGTCGACCTCGTCGAACTCCTGCTGCAGCGCGGCGCCAACCCCGGATTCCCCGGCCAGGGCGGCATGACCCCGCTCCATCTGGCGACCATGTCGGGGTATGATCAGATCGTCAACCGTCTCATCGCGGCAGGTGCGCCCATTGGCTCAGAGGACACCAAGGGGAGAACCCCGCTCTTCTACGCCGTCGCCCGCAACTTCAGGCCGATCGCCGATTCGCTTATCGCCCACGGCGGAGACATCGATGATCGGGATATGCTCGGTCAATCCGTGCTGCACCACACGATCCAAGGAGGGCGGGTCGAATCAGCCGAACTCGCGCTCGCGCTCGGGGCCGATCCCGAAGCCGCCGACAGCACCGGCGTGCGGCCACTGCACCAGGCCGCCCGTCGCGGCCTGCTCTCCGTGATGGATCTCCTCCTCGCTCGTGGAGCAGAGCTTCAGGCCGAAGCACTGGATGGGCAGTCGCCCCTTCACTACGCGGTCAACGGGGGGCAACTGGAGGCAGCCCAACTCCTCATCGAGCGAGGCGCCAAGGTCAACATACCCATGGACCGGGGCGTTACCCCGCTTCACGCAGCCGTCATTTCCCGCAACTACGAGATGGTGCGCCTGCTTCTCGAACGAGGCGCTGACATCAACGCAGTGACCGACAAGGGGTGGACTCCGCTTCACTACGCCGCGTCGGCGGGCGAGAGCAAGATCATCAAGCTTCTCACCCAGTACGGGGCTCGGTACACCTAGTCATTGGAGGGACACGTTCCATCGTGTCCGGATGGCATCGCCCCCAGAGGATTCACTGCCAGGGGCGGTGTTCAGCTCTCCCGGTAGGCGGCTGCCTGCAGCTCATACATGCGGGCGTACGTGCCGCCTCGCGCCACGAGCTCGGCGTGTGAACCCGCCTCGGTCACCCTGCCGTGTTCAAGCACATAGATACGATCTGCCAGGCGGACCGTGGAGAACCGATGGCTCACCAGAATCGCCGATCGTCCTTCCAGCAAGTCCCGAAAACGGCAGAAGATCTCGTATTCGGATCGGGCATCCAGAGAGCTGGTCGGCTCATCCAGCACGATAAGCTGCGCATCCCGCAAGAAGGCCCGCGCGAGCGCGATCTTCTGCCACTGGCCGAAGCTCAACTCCTCGCCTTCTTCCAGCCACTTGCCCAGCGTGCTGTCGTATCCCTTGGGAAGTTCGAGAAGGGTGTCATGAATGCCGGACTTCCGTGCAGCATGCTCGATGGCCGGATCCCGCGGGTCACGGATGACGTCGCCAAACCAGATGTTCTCTCTCGCGCTGACCGGGTACTGGGCGAAGTCCTGGAAGATGACGCCCATCTGGGCGCGAAGTTCCGTGGCGGCATACTCACGGATATCGCGGCCGTCAAGCGTGATGGCACCGTGGGTCGGGTCATACAGCCGGCACATCAGTTTGATGAGCGTGGTCTTGCCTGAGCCGTTTTCCCCGACCAACGCGATCACCTCACCGGGTGCGATCCGGAGGCAGGCATCGGTCAGCACCTCGTGATTGTTGTTCTCGTACCGGAAGTGTACTCCGTGGAACTCGATGCCCGAGACCATGGGTCGCGGCACCGGCCGCGGCGACTCGGGGTCGACCACCTGCGGCTTCTGTTCCAGGAACTCGTAGAGGTTGGATAGGAAGAGATTCCCCTCGTACAGGCCCGCCAGCGACACCAGAATCTGACGGAGCTGCGAGAGACCCCTTTGAAACGCCTGATAGTACATGACGACCGCCCCGACCGTGAGCTTCCCCACGACGGCGCCTCGGGCGATGGCGGCGAAGGCCGCGAATACGGTGGCGGTCCCCGCAGTCTGCGCCACGAGTTCGGCCACCGTCTGCTTCCGTGCAAGGTCGAGCCGCTCCCGGCGGAGTTGGACCCTGAGCCGTCCGTAGCGGGAGCGGAACAGGTCACCGAGCTGGAACAACCGGATTTCCTTGGCGAACCGGATGCCCGATATCATCCAGTCATAGAACGCGACCAGCCGCTCCGTGTTGGTGCGCTCCCGTTGCCACTTGTACATGCGCTCCGAGTAGGCAAGCTTCACCACCACCACGGGAGTTGCGGCGAAGAAGAGTGCAATGGCCATGACCGGGCTGAATGAGACGATCAGCCCCAGGATCGCCAGCAGACCGATGGTGTTCTGCACAAGTCCGGTGAGACTGCTCAGAATCATCGCCGGCCGGCCCGCGCCTTCCCGTTTCGCGCGGTGCATGATGTCGTAGTAGGTGGCGTTCTCATAGTGGGCGAGATCCAGTTCCAGGGCCCGGGTCTGGATCACCGATTGCACGTGATCCGTGAGTCGTTGGCTCTGATCCTGGCTGACCAGCCCCGCCACCGCGCCGGCCAGCGCCGCGACCATGGCCACCACAGCCGACAGCACGATGAGGAACACCGCCTGATGGATGTGAGCCATGGGATTCGGGTTGGCCAGGGCGACCGCGACCGCATCAACGATCCGTTTCATCAGATAGAGATTCACGATGGGCAGGATTCCCTGCACCGCCTGCAGTACCAGCGTGACGATGAGGTGGCGCGGACCACTGACCCACGCCAGTTTCACGGCCCGGTCTACCCGGAGGGCGAGTCGGAGTTTGTCCTTGAGCCGCTTCGGGCGGCCGTCGGGATGGCGGAGGGTTACTGCTTGGGCTGGCACCGGCTATCGCTCCCCGAACTCCTCGACCGCCCGGCGCAGGAATGCCTTGTCTACAAATGGAAGATAGACGTACCGGATGCTCCAGAGATGACCGCCGGGCACGTGTCGCCCGATGATCCCTCTTCCCATCAGCAGGAGGAGTTCCTGACCCCGTGGCCGTCTTACCGCCAGCACTCGGGGGCGGGAACGTGCCGGGAGCAATGCCCAGAGACGGACGCCGGAGAGCCATCGTCCGAGATCAATGGCGCGGATCAGCCCGTACATGATCCGCCTGCGCACCCGATCGAGCCTCGCGTGCCTGCGCCGGATTCGGTGGTAGGCAAGGCCGACAGATCCTCCCCACACCTGACGCTCGCGGCCCTTGCGCTCGACGGCGGTGACGCATCCGACGATATCCTCCGGCCGTAGCATCCACGGGTCCACGCCGCTCATGATGCTGTCCCCGCAGGTGACGATACCCTCGTTGGAGACTTCGATCACGCGGTGCGAGATGAGGTCCCCGCCCTGGGGAGACGAGAAGACGATCACATCGCCCCGCCGCACGCTGCGCTGCGCATACGGGACGATGGTCAGCACGTCGCCGGGAGCGAAGGTCGGGGTCATGCTCCGCTTGTAGTAGAAGAGCTGTTTGCAGCTTCCATTCACCAGTTCGTCGGATTCGGTCATGGTTCCAGCGTCGCGAAGTGACGTTTCAGGGACAGTGGCATGGCCGACAGGAGGGAGGAAAGATCCTCCCCCATGCAGCAGGGACAACTCCCATGGCGAATCACCCGCACTCAATGAGCAGCGTCACGAGGCCATTCGACGGCACACGCACCAGATGCCGGCGGGCTGATCACCCGACACGGCGAAACGGAGTGCCGGTCGTCGGCTGACCGCATCACGCTTCGACGGTTTGCCACGATCCCGGGCGCGAGGGTATCTGCCTTTGGGAGCCTCACAAGAGTACACCGACCGGCGTCTTTCGACAACGACTACTCGGAGCGAAGCCAGCGCTTGAGCGCCGCCTCATCACGAACGCCCCGGGCCGACGCTCGTGTGGCACGCTCCCCCCGGGCCAGACGCCACAGTAGCGGCAGGTAGGTGCGGGTCAGCGCGCCGAGCCTTCTCGCGTAGCATGCCGCCACGCGGCATGACCCGGCCGGCACACCGCTGCGGCGTGCCAGCTCCCCCGGGGGCATGAACAGTTGCCGGCCCAGCGCCCGAAGCCTGCTCCCCGTCGGGGGAGGGACGGCGATGCGCTTGAGCATCGTCCACGAGGCGGCATCGCGCGGCTTCCCCTCCAGCAGACGAGCCCGGGCGGCCTCGAGTATGGGCTCTCGGGGGGGGGCCGGCTGGAGTGCGCGCACGATCTCTCCCGGGATCATCACGCCAAGAAGCTCATGACAGAGGGCAAGCGTCACCCACGCTCCCCGGGTCATGCGCCATTCCTGCGCACGGCGGACCAGCATGTTCCAGTCGAAGACCGACCCTCTGCGCGTCAGGATGGCATCGACATCGCACAAGACCGGAAGACCGAGGCAGAATGCATGCTGCATGGCCGCGTGCATGCACAAGTGGAGGACCGCATCCTCGGGACACATGACCCGGGCGTCCGCGCCGTTGAGGCGGATCGTCTCCGCCCGGGCCCAGACGCCCTCGATGTCGACGGGCGACCCGGGCCGGCTGAGATCGAATGTCCGGTGCACCTCGATCACGGTGCCCGTCCTGCTTGCCAGCGAGACATGGGCGATGTGGGGAGGTGACGCCGATGCGAGATGTGGTTCCGCGTGAACCTTGAACCCCGCTCCCTGCATCAGCGCCACCGACCGGGCGAAGTCGGCCGATCTGACCATGATATCGGCGTCGGCCATCGGGCGCGTTGCCTCACGCGGATACACGAAACGCGCGAGGTGTGCACCCTTCAGGAGCAGCACGTCGATCCCCTGCCGGCATAATACCCCGGTGATTCGTTCAAGCGCCGAGAAGATCTTCATGTTCCTCAGGGAGGATTGCAGGTACTCGTCCCGGAGGAATGCCATAGTGTTGGTGTCGAGGGGTGATGGGCCGGCTCGGCCCCGCAACGTCGCAAAGAGCAAAGGCGCAACGCCGTGGTGTGCCGCCTCCTGTGCGATGGACATCCCCGTGGGGGGATCGACGCCCGGCATGCCGCGCGCGGGGAGCGACGTGTCGCCCCGAAGGAGGGACAGAAGCCGGCGGCTTTGCTCGCTGAGTCGGTCAGGCATCCTGACTCCCTGGTTCGAATAACGGCGGCCGCGGAGGCGTGTCGCGATTCGACCTCCTCTCATCCGGCCATCACTCCCGGTCGACGTGTCAAGACGGTGGATGCGGCGCCGTGATCGGGAGCCCCGGGAACGCCACGCGGGACTCCATCTGACTGATACTCCGGCGATCGTGGGCAGTGATCCAAATACGAAAACGCATGTGCGTCAAGGGATTGCTTCGTCCGAGGCACCGTTCCCACTGGATGGTCAGCGCGTCGATTGGACCGATGGAGGACTCCCGGCGTGCCCATCGCACGACGCGTCCACACCCCGCTGTCCACGACGGCTCTCCGCCCTCGAGGGCGGTGAGCGGGCCGGGAGCGGCCGACGCTGAGTGTGCCGCCCGGCTTGGGACCTCGAGCCACGAGTCCTCCTCCGGGGCTGTCCGGGGGCGACGGCGACTGCCTGCGGGGGTGGCGCCGCGAGCCCGGTGAACCCTATATTCGCCCGACCGCTCGGATATCCCGGGATCGCCGTCGCGGTGCGTCCGCTCTCCTGCCGCTCACCGCGGGACAGGTGCACGTGCACATCGTGCGCATGACCGTTCCACCACTTCCCCGACCCATGCGAGGTCCTGATGCCGCAGCCCGTGTCTTCCCCTCCGTCAGTGTTGATGGCTGCCACGGCGCCGACCGCGGCGCCGATCTTGATCACCGGGACAGCCGGGTTCATCGGGTTCCACCTCGCCACAAGGCTGCTCGACCAGGGTCATGAGATCGTCGGGTATGACAACTTCAATGATTACTACTCGGCAAAGCTCAAGCACGACCGCCACGCAATTCTCGAGACGCATCCTCGATACACGGGGATCCGGGCCGATCTCTGCGATGTCGGAGCCCTGAACGATGTGTTCGACCGGTATCGTTTTCAGGTGGTGTGCCACCTGGCGGCACAGGCGGGGGTTCGCTATTCGCTCACCCACCCCGAGGTGTATCTGAAGTCCAACCTGGAGGGGTTCCTCAATATCCTGGAAGCGTGCAGGCACAAAGGCGTCCAGCGGCTCGTCTACGCATCGAGCTCCAGCGTCTACGGCGGGAACACGAAACTCCCGTTCAGCGAGACCGATCCGGTGGACACCCCGATCAGTCTCTACGCGGCCACGAAGAAGGCCAATGAGCTCATGGCGCATACCTACAGCCACCTCTACGGCCTTCAGACGATCGGGCTCCGTTTCTTCACGGTATACGGGCCTTGGGGCCGGCCGGACATGGCGATGTGGTTGTTCACCGACGCCCTTCTGGCGGGCCGTCCCATCCAGGTGTTCAATCACGGCAGGATGCGCCGGGACTTCACCTATGTCGCCGATATCATCGCCGGCACCACCGCGGCGCTGTTCGCGCAGGGGCTGGACCGCTGCGAGGTGTTCAACCTGGGCAACCATCGCTCCGAGCATCTGCTGGACATGATCCGCGTTCTCGGTGCCACCCTCGGGGTCGAGCCGGCCATGGATCTTCTCCCGATGCAGCCGGGCGACGTGGAGGCGACGTTCGCGGACATTGATCGCGCCCGCGCGAAGCTGGGGTTCGAGCCGTCCACGCCCATCGCCGAAGGCATCCCGCGATTCATCGCATGGTACAAGAACTACCACGCGGGGCGCTAGGCTTCCTGCCCCGGGTCCGGTCGGCCCGCACGGGGCTGCCTCCGTCCTGCATCCAGGGAGCAACACCCCGCAGACAACGCCGATGCCAAGTGACCGGCGTTGACCGGGTCTCAGGAGCCTCCGCCGGCCCGGCGGAGCGCTATCGTGGAGGCCGCACACCCCATCGATATCCCCGGAAGGCAGGCATCCGACCTTGGTTATACTATTCTAATATTAGAATAGCGACCCCAAGCCCCGCCCTGACAGCGGTGATGCCGTGAGGCTGCTGTGACGCCTTCCGTCACCTCCACCGACTCTGTTGACCGTTCTTTTCTGGGAATGCTGAGCGTCCCCGTCGAACAGGCTGTTGGTCGTGGGAGCCATTGACCGCGGCCACCCGACGGCATGGGCAATGAGGACACCGCAGGGGAGTGACGAGTCGCCCAGACGCGAGTTACCGCCACGAGCATACTTGACGATGCTCCTCGCGACGCTTGTGGGCCTGGTGGTGGCTTACGCGGCCGTGGCAGTGATCATCGATCCGCGCGGGATCTTCTCGACGGGCGTCTTCCCGGTGGTGGTGTGGGATTCACGTCAGGAGAAGATGCGGCTTTTCTCGAAGTTCAATGAAGCCAGCCCAGTCGAATGCATTGTTCTGGGGTCCAGCCGGGCCATGAAGGTATCTCCGCAACAGGTGGAGCGCGAGACGGGTCTGCGAACCTTCAACTTCTGCGTGGACAGTGCGCGTTCCGAGGACTACCTCGCGATCTACCGCTGGGTCTCCAGCCGATCACCGCGCCTCAAGACTATGCTCATCGGCCTTGATGTCGAGGCCTTGCACTGCGATGACGAATTCGACCGAAGACTGACGTCAAATGCACAGTTGATGAGCGGATTGGACGACACGGCCGAGCCTGGCCCCTCCACCCGCTCCTGCCCCGCCCTCAGTCTGGTTTCGACGGTCATGAGTGTTCCATACGCGCGCGACATGGCTTCATCACTTCGAGTGCTGCTTTCGAGTAGCAGACCGCGAAACCAGCTTGAGGACGACGGATACTTGCACTACACCGAATGGGAGCAGGCACGGCAACGGGGATCCCTTGATCTCGCCGAGAACATCAAGGCGAGTTACGAGGAATACCGCCGCCGTTTCGGTGGCATGTCGGCGCTTTCGCCCCAAAGGGAGAGGATGCTACGGCAGCTGCTCCATGCGGCGAGGAAGGACGGCCTGGAGGTCGCTGTCTGGATCACGCCTATCCACCCGGCCGTGGCAACCTACATCTCCGCGGGGACGCACTACACCCAAGTTC
>JALOPK010000361.1 GCA_025453925.1 Candidatus Eiseniibacteriota bacterium
GAGGCTCTCCCCGAGCAGAATCAGGTTGGCGAGACCGTCAGCGTGTTCGGTGAACGTCGCGATGATGACGGGAGGGGTCGGCTCCCCTATGACGGAATTCAGGCTGGTCGGAGTCGACATCGCATCCTCCTGGCCATGGATAGCGGGTGACGTCATGACAAACAACGCAGCGACGATCATCCCGATCCACAAGACTCGCATGACGGCCTCCTCGCGTGGCATGCACGCTCCGGTCAGGTCACGGGGCAGGACACCTCGGGGACATGGTGACCCTCTTGACTACCAGCAAGACCCGTGCCCCATCCGCGTCATGGCCCTGCCGAGACCTCGCCATTCCCGTCGCGGCGCCTCCGTCCGGAAGCGGACAGAGGCGGACAGATCACGAAGGATTAGGGGCTGAGCCCCTTTCGCTCTATCGCGACTGAACCCGCTCCCACAGACAGCCAAGGCCTCGCGCGTCCCTGGCGGGCGTGCCTCCTCCCCCGCATCCAACGGCGCGGGGGGCCACGCCGTCGCCGGTCCTTCAGGAATCCTCGTGGTGAGGAAGGGAGATACACGCAGCACGGGCCGGCCGTGTGTGCGGACTGCCGCCGCGGTGGGTGCCTTGCGATGACTGAGAGTGGCGCGGTTCATAGGGACATACTCCCGACGTCTGCCGCCAGAGAGCACCCACGCAGCACCCAGAAGCCCCCTCTCGCCCTCCCCTGCGAGGGTCGGGAATGGTGAGGGCTCCCGCTATCTGAGGACGACCACCGTGCGCGATACCGTCTGGTCAGCGAACAGGAGACGGAACAGGTACGTGCCTGGCGGCACTGGCATGCCCGCTCGATCCCGGCAATCCCAGGTCAGGAACGAGGTTCCACGCACGCTCGCGACGCGACGGCCCATCAGATCGAACACCCCCACGTTGACCGGGTCGGCGCCTGCTCCCAGGATGGGGAGTTGCACGCCGTCTCTCGCCGGATTGGGGAAGGCGGGCCCAAGCACGAACTCCGGGGTGGTCTCCGGCTGCTCACCGACGGGCGAAGCATCGGGCCCCCATGAAGGAAAGCGGATATCCGCGGGACCGTAGACCGTGACCGTCTGGTAGTCGGAGAGCCGCACCGTGACCAGTGTCGTCTCGTCCCAGTTACCGGAACCGAACATGGCGAGGCAGATATGCTGCATCGCCGGATCCCACCCTCCGAACTCCGCGTACCAGCCCTGATCCAGCGCGACACCCCCGGAGAAGACGCCGTCGGGCGTGTAGAAGACCACCCCCTCGACATACTGCCCCTGCTGATTCTGAACCTGGGTGACATAGCCAAACAATGTCCCATCCGGCGCCCAGTGCAGGCTCTTCCTGCTGACGTAGCTGTCAGCCACGATTTGCCGCATGTTGCCGCCATCCGCATCACAGGTCCAGATCCCCTCGGGATTCTCGTTTCCCGCCCAGACCACGGTCATCAGGAGCATCCTGCCGTCCGTGGGATGAACGGCGATCCCTGTGAACTCCGAAACCCCGGCCGGTTTGGGCACCAGGTCGGTGAGCCCGCTTCCATCGGGCCGGATTCGGTTGGCGCCACCCGCATTGTCGATGAAGAGCACTTCCTGGCCTGAGGGAGTCCACGCAACGTCGTCCACGCCCTGTTGGTTGTCCCAGTCCCAACTCAACGTGACGTCAGCCTGCATGGTCATGCCCTCATACGCCGTCACCGGCATGAACCCGAAGTCCTCACCGTCATACAGAATGTTCGGATCGTAGGCCGTCACGTACTGCTCGCCTGCCGGCACGTTGTCGAAACGGAAACGACCATAGGCGTCTGCCGTACGGCTTGACGCCGATGAGCTGATGTAGACCCATGCGCCTGACTTGGCGTACCCGTCCTCGTAGACGGTGCCTTCCACCGAACCCGTGGGCGAACCGGGGGGAAAACTGCCGGGCGTCTTGTGCGTCACCGAGTACCGCTGCTGGCCGTTGCGGTCGGTGATCCAGAGGTTGGAGCGCCACGGCGTGCTCATGAGGTCTTCCTCGCTGGAGAAGGCGATCCACTGCCCGTTCCGGGAGACCTCCGGGTTTCTGATCATCCCGAAGGTCTCGCCGGTGAGATCCAGAAGGAGCACGGGGGTTGGATTGGCCGGATCCACTCGGTAGAGCGTACCTTCGTCGTTCGGGTTCACTCTCACGAAACAGATGTCGGCGGACGAGACGGGATGAGCAAGGCACGCGAGGGCGAGTGCCGCGCCGAGGAAACTCGATGCGCGCATGACGACTCCTCCTGAGATTCGACGCCGCGGTGATGCGGCACGCACGAACAGATGGACAACCCATTCGTGCCCAAAGGTAGGCGGGGTCTTCGACCGGTGCAACGGTCGCTGCGCGAGGGGGAAGATCCTACGAGACGAACTCCAGCGGCAGGCGATCACCCAGCGCCAGCCCGCACAGGGTCGGCACCGCGCGGCCGTCGCGCCGGACGAGCAGCCCCTGCGCTTCCAGGCGCTCCAGCGTTTCGGCCCCGAGCGGATGGCCTGACAGCAAGGGGATCTCGACCCCGGCATCCGTGCGGAAACCGAGCATGAGTTGTTCCAGGTAGACCTGCTCGTCAGTGAGCCGTTCAGATTCGGCGACAGGCAGCAGACCCCGCCCAAGCGCCGCCGCGTACTCCGTCACCGACCTCACGTTCCACCACCGCATCGTGCCATCGAACGAATGGGCCGATGGCCCGAGCCCGAGGTAGGGTGCACGTCGCCAGTACCGCAGGTTGTGACGGGAACGGAAACCCGGAAGCGCGAAGTTGGAGACTTCATAGTGTTGGTATCCTCGCGCGCGGAGGAGTTGCGACGTGGCCAGGAAGAACGAATGCTCCTTGCTCTCGGGGACGCGAGCCAGAGAACCGCACGCGACTCGGCGACCCAGCGGCGTATCGGCCTCGATGGACAGTTGGTAGCAACTCACATGCTCGGGCCGCCAGGCCCACATCTCGTCCAGGCTCCGCAGCCACCGGTCACGGCGCTGCCCCCTGAAGCCGAACATCAGATCAATGCCGAGGTTGGCAAAGCCTGCGGCCCGCGCCATGCCGATGGCCGCCCGCGCCTGGTGTGCCGTGTGCCGCCGGCCGAGAAAGCGAAGTTCGTCATCGTGGAAGGATTGCACGCCGATGCTCAGCCGGTTCACGCCGGCTCGCCTCAGCCCCCTCAGAAGGCCCGACGTCACGTCGTCGGGGTTGGCCTCCACGGTGATCTCGGCCGCGGCCGCGAGCGGTACGGTGGCCAGAAGGCGGCAGATCATCTCCTCAAGCATTCCGCCGGGGAGCACGGTGGGCGTACCTCCGCCGATGTACAGGCTGTCGAACGGTTCCCCGGGAGACCCCCGCAGCCGAACTTCGGTCTGCAGGTGGACCATCAGTGCGTCGGCCGGCCGGAGATCAGTCTGGGAGAAGAACCCGCAGTAGTTGCACCTGGTACGACAGAAGGGAACGTGGACGTAGAGCCCCCCGCCCCGCGCCGGGGAACCACCGCTCAGGCTCATTCCTCCTTTGTCTTCAACACCGATACGAACGCGCTCTGCGGGATGACCACGTCTCCCACCATCTTGAGCCGCAGCTTCCCCCGCTTCTGCTTTTCCAGGAGCTTCCGCTTCCGTGTGATATCGCCGCCATAGCATTTCGCGGTGACGTCTTTGCGGAACTGCTTGATCGTGGACCGCGCGATGATCTTGCCGCCGATGGCACCCTGGATCGCGATGCGGAACTGATGACGGGGGATCTCCTCCGCGAGGCGCTCGCAGGCATGGAGCGCCCGCTCCCTCGCGTGTGCCTCATGGACGATCAGGGAGAGTGCATCTACGCGTTCGCCGTTCACCAGGATGTCCACCTTGACCACGCGGCCTT
>JALOPK010000362.1 GCA_025453925.1 Candidatus Eiseniibacteriota bacterium
CATCAGTCCCCGTACGCCGAACCGGGTGAACCGTGCCCTCCACAGCAGGACCGTGGGGCGGCTGATTCCCAACACGCGAGCGATTGCAGTGTTCGACGTACCTTCGGCAGCAAGAAGAACAATGCGCGCGCGCCTCGCGATGGCCTGCGGCGTCTTCCCGGACGAGGCGAGGAAGCTAAGCCTCTTCCGTTGACTGTCGTCGATCAAGAGCGGTGTGGCGGGTGGAAACATGTTCACATGGTCAGCACTCACGCGCAATTGTCAAGCAAGTTATCGGACAATACACTAGTTTAACACCTATGGGATCGTGGGGGATTTCGTGACTGCCGACTGCCGACTGCCCGCGCAGCTGGCTGCTCCGCGTCTGTGCGGGATCCCTCGCTCGGCACTCCGCAATCAAGCCCCCGCTCCCCTCCCCCGTCCGCGATTCCCAGGAGACGCATGGTCGGACTACTCTCTGGCTGATTCCGAGTCCTCCGATGCTCCGATGTTCAGTGAGAAATCTGCCTCTGCCCACGCGCCCAACCGGGCGAGCTCAGACCCAGTCGCATCAACCGGGACAATCATGAACGACCAGTTTCTGTCCGGATCTCCGACTCCATTGGGGCTCGACCACGATGTGTCCCATTGCCCCAGCACCGCCACCCGATGTTCGTACGGCGGAAGGAGCCCAGGCTCGAAGCACGGCTCGTTCGCCGCCGCATACACCCAATACGCCGTTGCACCCGGCCACGGCGGCCACGTCAGGACAACTTCTCCATCGATCAACTCTCCCGAGAGCGCGTCAAGGGTGACGGTGACCTGTTGGGATGAGTACGCGTCTATCTCGACCGCGACGTAACAGACGGCGAGGGAATCCGAACGGTCGATCTGCTGCAACGTGCCGCCCATCACATCGATACTTCCCGGCTCATTCGGCATCATGACTCGCAACAAGGCATACTCGAACCGTTCGCTGAGGTTGTTGGTTATCTCGGCAGTGACACTCACGCTTGTGCCGTTATTGGCCGGCGAATAGGCCACCGAGAGATTGCCCCCGGAGTATCCTGCGGAAACCGTCGCCGAAGGTTGGAGGATTCCGTTCGAAACGCGGATCAACCGGTACGACCGTTCACCTCCGCAGACGTTGTTTGTGGCCAGGTCGTAGGGCGGGGAGGAGATGCTCCCCCAGTTGTCATGAATGTGGCCCCACAGCGCCATGTCGATACCCAGCTGGGACAGATTGAGCTGATCCGCGAAATCGAAGTGATGGAAGAGGACCTGGCTGGTGCTGCCGGAGGCAGAGTTGAGATCGTCTACCAGCCACATCAGTTGTTCCTCACCGAAGCTCGTCTCGCCGTAGATGTCGAGCCGCCACATATCGTAGTTGTCATACGCCTCGAGCCCCACGAAATGAACTGGGCCATAGTCGAAGCTGTAGTCCTGCGTGTGCCCATGGGCGCCGGGGCCGGGGGCATCCAAGCGCTCCCATCCGAAGAAACGCCACCACTCACGCCGCGCGGTGCCCGCGGGGGGCGGGGTGCTGGGCCATCCACCGACATCGTGGTTGCCGGCGGTGAGGAAGACCGGCGTGTCGAACTCGGTCAGAAGACGCTGTGCATGAGTGTAGACGCGTCGGCCCAGGAAGCCTTCGAGCTCCCCCTCATGGATCAAGTCGCCCGTGAGAAGCACGAATGCCGGATTGATGATGTTGATGTCTTCGATAACCTCGCGCAGATCGGTCACCTCCGACGAGTCGGTCTCCGCACCGTTTTGGTAGTAGTACAGGTCGGTGGGGAGATGCGCATCGGTGATGTGGATGAAGTAGAAGTCATCCTTGAACTCGGGAAGCACAGACACCGCGTTGCGCGTGACGTCCTCCTCTCCGCCGTCTACCGTGACTGCGAGGTCGTACAGCTCGAACAGTTCGACCTCCGGAATCACCGCTGAAAGGCTCCACCACGAGGTCGCTGCGTCGAATGATGACGACACGATTTCGAGCGGTACTCGCGTTGGTTCGTGGCGGAGTTCTGCGGACCAGTCGAGCGTAGACGGATCAGCCTCGCAGCGAATAGACATGGTATCCCCGGGTATGACGAGAGCAGGGATGTTCAGCAGTGGGCGCTGGATGACGGTCAGGGTGTCTCCCACGGGGAAGACTTCGGTCCCGTCGGGCGTCAGGAGGAACTCCCGGCTGATTGCTCCGCCGACGGTCATTGTAATGGCCGCCTCCTGAGATAGGTGACCGAACGCCGAGGCAACCACGGTCCAGTTCCCGGGGGGAAGCGTTGCCGCCGTACTCCCCGTTCCATCGGGTTTCATCTGCAGGTAAGGATTGTCGGAACCGTCGAAGGCATCCACCGCGGCAGCTTCGACGGGAAGGCCTGTGGCCTCACTGACCACGAGACAGTCGATCGATCCCGTGGGGGCTGCAATGATCCCATGTATCACCGAGGCGACCGAGGCCACGTCTCTGGTTCCTACGACGAAACACCGATCGTAGGAGGCGGTATGGCCGGGGCCGAGGGAAACGCTTCTCACGTTCAGATCAGACCATTGGGCCCCGTGCGGACCCCACAGCGTGTATTGCGGACTCACATATCCGTATGAAACATGCGCGTTGCTTCCTGCTATCCACGACTCGGCGGTGTTCTCAGGGAACGAGAACCCAAAACCAGGCACAAACACCAGACAGTCGCCCCATTGGAAGCAATCCCCCAGTTCGAAGGCTGAGTAAGTGGCACTTCCTGTGTTGGTCAGGGTGGTGGAGATGGTCACGTAGCGATTTCCGTCGGCGAGCGAGTAGTGTGTGGTGACGGTCAGGTGTGGATCCATCGAGTCTCTGCCGTTGACCTCTATGACCGCCGGCCCCCCGCCCGATCCATCGTCCAGGATGGACAGGGATGTGTAGACGGCCTGCCGGGGCCAGTCATTATTGAAGTAAGTGTAGAGACCTCCCAGGGCATTGACTCGCGCCGTGCTCGATCCGGCATCGATGATGTTGCCGCCACTGGCGGCATCGAGCTCTGCATGACCAATTGCACTGATCACCACGGCGATGAGATCGTTCTCCAGAATGAAATCGCCGACCCGGCCGTATGACCAGGCTCCAGGGAGCAACTGGTCAGGGGCAGCGATGGTCGAGGCTGTGACGGATCCGAACGCTGCCCGAACGTGAACACCGCACGAGAATGCCCAGAACAACAGGAGCAGGAGCGCCGGCCGGGGACGGATCACCATGGATCCACCAGGTTTCCTCTCGGGAAAGGTGAACCAGGAACCAGGGTTGAGTATTGCGTCGTATCTCGACGGCGGGACAGGGTGGTGGGAACCACTGCGTCCGCTCGTCGCGAGCGCACTGACCGACTGGTCAATGCAGGGCGGGATTTGGTCAGATCCATCACGGTCCCTCGTTGAAGGTGATTCTTGAAACTGAATTGCCTGGAAGAAGCCCCCTCGCTCCCCCACAGTCAACCGATGACAAGTCTGCGGTCAGTGTTCCCTGCGCGAATTCCCGTTGGGCACGTTCGGAACCGGTGCCTGCGGTTCCCCTACGCCCCTGGAGCCGACCCCCTACTCCGCCAAAATGCAAGAATGCGATTCTGCTGAAAAACGTCAGCAGACACCAGGGAAGGCCCAGAAGCCGGGAGTCACTTTGGTCTCCACGACTCGAGATCGTCGAGATACGGCGCATTCTGGTGCGCCGCGCTTTCGGGTCCGTTTCGAGTTCTTACCTGCATGGGGGCTCTTTCGGCAGAATCATAATACAATGTTTGACCTCGCAAACCGCTCGGCGGTTGATAGCTACTTGCGCGACTACCGTCGAGTGAAGACCTGCTATGAGCACAGGCCGGACATCGAGTTCGTCGCACAGGT
>JALOPK010000363.1 GCA_025453925.1 Candidatus Eiseniibacteriota bacterium
GGGACCACCGGCCTGCCCAAGGGCGCGATCCACGTTCACAATGCCGTGCTCATTCACTACATGACCGGCAAGTACGTCATGGACTTCCATCCCGGCGATGTCTTCTGGTGTACGGCAGACCCCGGCTGGGTCACGGGCACGTCCTACGGGATCATCGCCCCCCTGCTCCACGGAGTCACCAACATCGTGGACGAAGCGGAGTTCGACGCGGAGCGCTGGTGCCGGGTGCTCGAATCCGAGAAAGTCAACGTCTGGTACACGGCTCCCACGGCCATCCGAAGGCTCATGCGGCTGGGCGTCGAGCCGCGCCGCAGCCATGACATGTCCCACCTTCGCGTCGTGCACAGCGTCGGCGAACCCCTCAACCCCGAGGCGGTGGTGTGGGGGCAGGAAGCCCTGGGCCTTCCCATCCACGACAACTGGTGGCAGACTGAAACGGGCGGCATCATGATCGCCAACTTTCCATCGACGGAGATCCGCCCCGGCTCCATGGGGCTCCCCCTGCCCGGCGTTGAGGCTGCCATCGTCCGCCGAATCGGCACGGACTCGGTCGAGGTCGTCGAGGAGCCCGGAGTCCAGGGAGACCTGGCGCTCAGGCCCGGCTGGCCCTCCATGTTCCGGGGCTATCTTCACGACGAGGAGCGCACCCGCAAATGCTTTGTCGGGGGCTGGTACCTGACGGGAGATCTGGCCAGGCGCGATGCCGACGGCTACTTCTGGTTCGTCGGGCGTGCCGACGACATCATCAAGACGTCCGGGCACATGGTGGGCCCGTTTGAAGTGGAGAGCACCCTCATGGAGCACCCCTCCGTCGCCGAAGTGGGAGTCATCGGGAAGCCGGATCCCCTCATCGGGGAGGTCGTGAAGGCATTCGTGGCCCTGAAGCCCGGCATCGTCCCGAGCGACGAGCTCCGACTCGAGCTCATCGGCTTTGCGCGCAAGAGGCTGGGGTCCGCCGTTGCGCCCAAGGAGATCGATTTCAAGGCCAACCTGCCCAAGAACAAGGCGGGCAAGATCATGCGGCGGCTGCTCAAGGCTCGTGAGCTGGGCCTCCCGGAGGGAGATCTTTCGACACTGGAGACGGGCGAATGAAGACGAAAAGCAGGGGAACCAAGAAGTCTGCAGCTTTGGATCGCGATCATGCGCTGCACCTGCTGCGCTCCATGATCCGCATCCGCCGCCTGGAGGACAAATGCGCCGAGCTCTACAGCGCCATGAAGATCCGGGGATTCCTCCACCTTTACGACGGCGAGGAGGCGGTGGCCGTCGGAGTCCTGGAAGCGCTGACCTCGGAGGACGCCATCGTCGCCACCTACCGTGAGCACGGCCACGCCCTCATACGCGGCGTTTCCGCAGGGTGCATCCTGGCCGAGATGTACGGCAAGCAGGAGGGCTGCAGCCGCGGGCGAGGAGGCTCGATGCATCTTTTCGACGACAGGACGCGGTTCTATGGCGGCAACGCCATTGTGGGGGGAGGACTCCCCATCGCCGTCGGCCTGGCGCTCGCCGACAGGATGCAGAATCACTCGCGCGTGACCTGCTGTTTCTTTGGCGACGGCGCAGTTGCAGAAGGCGAGTTTCATGAGAGCATGAATCTGGCCTCCTTGTGGAAGCTTCCGGTTCTGTTCGTCTGCGAAAACAACCTGTACGCCATGGGGACTGCCCTGAGGTACTCCGAGTCGGTCACGGACCTGACTCGCAAAGCTGCCGGGTACGACATGGCAGCGGTGGCCGTGGACGGGATGGATGTTCTGGCGGTGGAGGCAGCCGCGAAAAAGGCGGCCGCGGCCGTCCGGGCGGGTGAAGGTCCCTGTTTTCTGGAGTGCCGCACATACCGCTTTCGGGCCCACTCCATGTTCGACCCGGAGTTGTACCGAACCAAAGCGGAGGTCGAAGAGTGGAAGAAACGCTGCCCCATCGAGACCTACGCGCAGAAGCTCGAGTCCGATGGCCTCATGACTGAGGGAGACCTGGAGGATATGGAGCGGGAGATCGCTCGGGAAATCAACGAAGCCGTCGCCTTCGCCGAGGCCTGCACCTGGGAGCCGGTGGAGGATCTGACCCGCTTCGTCCTGTCGGAACGGAGGACAGCATGAGCAACCGTGCAGGCTCGATGCAGAAGCTGACCTACCGGGAGGCGGTCCGGGAAGCACTTCGGGATGCCATGAGAAGGGACGGCCGGGTCTTCCTCATGGGCGAGGATGTGGGCCGCTACGGCGGCTGCTTCGCCGTGAGCAAAGGCTTGCTCGACGAATTCGGCCCGGAGCGGGTCCGCGACACTCCCCTTTCGGAGTCCGGATTCGTGGGAGCGGGCATCGGGGCGGCCCTTGGCGGGATGCGCCCCATCGTCGAAGTCATGACGGTCAATTTCAGCCTTCTGGCCGCAGACCAGATCGTGAACAACGCCGCGACCTATCTTCACATGTCCGGTGGACTCTTCAACGTGCCCCTCGTCATCCGCATGGCCACGGGTGGCGGGCGGCAGCTGGCGGCCCAGCACTCCCGGAGCCTCGAAGGGTGGTACGCCCACGTCCCCGGAATCCGGGTGCTGAGCCCGGCCACCGTTGAGGATGCCCGCGGGATGCTGTGGACGGCTCTCGAGGACCCCGATCCCGTGCTCATTTTCGAGAACGCCGGGCTCTACAACACGGAGGGGCTTGTTGCCGAAGACGCCGGACCCGTCGACATCGATTTCGCCCGCGTCCGGCGAGCGGGGAGGGACGTCACTGTCATCAGCTACTCGGCCAGTCTCATCAAGTCACTGGAAGCCGCGGAGATCCTCTCGAAGGAGGGAATCGAAGCGGAGGTCATCGACCTGCGCACCCTGCGCCCCCTGGACGAGCAGACCTTCCTCCAGTCGGTGGCTCGAACGCACCGGGCGCTCATCGTGGATGAAGGATGGCGAAGCGGCAGCATCTCCGCCGAGATCAGCGCGCGCATCATGGAAGGCGCGTTCTACGAGCTGGACCGGCCCGTCGAGCGGCTGTGCAGTGCCGAGGTGCCCATGCCTTACGCCAGGCACCTCGAGGATGCTGCGCTGCCGCAGGTGGACAAGATCGTGGATCTCGTCAGAAGGATGGTGGCGACCCATGGCTGAATTTCGCATGCCCAGTCTGGGCTCGGACATGGTGGAGGGGACGCTCCTCGAATGGCGTGTGAAACCCGGCGACCGTGTCAGGCGTCGGGACGTCATTGCCGTGGTGGACACGGACAAGGCCGCCATCGAGATCGAGGTGTTCGAGGACGGCATCGTCGAAGTGCTGCTTGTCCAACCGGGGCAGAAGGTCCCCGTCGGGACGGCGATGGCCGTCATTCGAGCGGAGGGAGCAGAAGTCCCGACGGCAGAGATTCCCGGAGGGCTGAGCCCCGAACGTCCAACCGTGGAAGTTGCTCCCGAACGACCGATGGGAGCCGAACAGCCTCCCGCGCCGGCTTCTGCTCCACCCATCCCTCTCGCCCGGGCGGCTGCGGCGGAGCGCATCAAGGCGTCGCCCTACGCCCGCAGGCTGGCAGCCCAGCATTCCATCGACCTGGGGATCCTGCGGGGAACCGGTCCCCGTGGCAGCATCAGCGCTGCAGACGTGCAGCGCGCGATGGAGAGGGCGCCCGGGCTCCCTCCAAGGGCAGCCCCCGGTGCACCTGTTGACGGACTACCGCCCGACGCGCGGGGGGAATGGACGGCCCCGGCGCCGCCCCCGTCGGAGAAACCGGCCGCCGTGGACACCCGGGCCGCCATGCGCCGGGCCATTGCCGCCGCGGTGGCCCGTTCCAACAGGGAGATCCCCCATTACTACCTCCAGACGCGGATCGACATGAGCCGCACCCTCCGCTGGCTGGAGTCGG
>JALOPK010000063.1 GCA_025453925.1 Candidatus Eiseniibacteriota bacterium
CCTCATCACGCTCCAGCATCCAGCGCGGCACCAGAAGCTCGGCTGGAGACAGGCGCTGGAGTTCCTCTCCTGCCTGGACAGGGGTCAACTCCGTCCCCAGGAACTCGCCCGACGCCAGGTCAACGGCCGCCAATCCCCATAAGGGTGTGCCGGGATTCACTCCGGCCAGATAGTTCGGTTTGCCCGCGTCGAGCAGGCTTTCGCTGAGGACCGTGCCGGGCGTGACGACCCTGACTACGTCCCTCCGAACGATCCCCTTGGCCTGCGCGGGATCTTCGAGCTGCTCGCAGATAGCGACCTTGTAGCCTGCACCGACCAGGCGATCGATGTAGGGCTCTGCGCTGTGGAAGGGAATACCTGCCAGCGGAACGTCACCCCCGCGTGACGTGAGGGCGATGCCGAGCACCCTCGCCGCGGTTGCGGCATCCTCGCCGAACGTCTCGTAGAAGTCGCCCAACCTGAAGAGGACGATCGTCCCCGGGTACCGTCGCTTGACGCCCCAGTACTGGCGCATCATGGGCGTGGTGGTCGGGACGCCAGGCGCGACAGCCGTCTCTGTCACCGTGGACTTCCGTGGCGGGGACGCATGCGACATCTTGAGTCGACTAGGGTGCGGGAACAACGGGCACGCCGCAGGGAGTCTGCACGACGGCCGTGAACCCGGAGGCGGCAAGCCTCCCCTGGGCGGCGGCGGCCTCCGCGGTGCCGGCGAACGCCCCGGCGACCACGGTAAACATGGGCCCCTCTGGCGTCACGTCCACCCGAACCCACGCATCAACCGCTGCTCCCCTGGCGGCGGCCTGCCATCGTTCCGCACCGGGGCGGCTCCGCCACGAGCCAAGGTGGAGACAGACGCGCTCCGCATCAGGGGCGACAGGGTCCGCGATGACACCCCCCAACGGCGAGTCGCCCGTCGGCCCGAGGCGTTGGCCGGCATAGACGGCCTGGGGAGTGCCGGCCGCAGTCGAGGCGAGCAGATGCCACGCCTCCAGGGCTCCGGCGGAGTCCCTCAAAGCCTCCCTGGCCCGCGCCAGATCGAAGAGGGCCAGTATCCTGGCTTCAGAGACTGCGTCGTACCGGGCGACTTCCGCGGCAAGCTCCGCAGCCTGTGAGAACTCGCCCAGTTCCATGTGGGCGGCGCACAGGAGCTCCTTTGCCATCCCGTGCCAGTAGGAACGGTCCCTGTCCAACAGCCCCGCGCTCCGGGCGTCTTCAAGCAAGGATGCGGCTTCACCCACCCGCTCGTTCTCCATCAGCGTGAGGCAAAGCCAGTAGAGGCGGTCCACCCTCGTGTCCGGATCCCAGGTCGTGTTCGCCCGGGACTTCCACGCATCCATCGCTTCGCCCGCTCGGCCGAGGGAATACAGTGCTACCATGTACTCCAGCTGGGCGGTGTCGAGACGGGCGCTATCCGAAAATGCGTCCCGAAGCTCGCTGATGCAGGCATCTGGATCGAAACTCCCGAGGGTGTCCGCGATGGCCGGCCACCCCGCTGTGGCCAACCACACCGCGGCGAGGACGGCGCGGCCGGGCTTGCGAGTGGTCAAGCGGGAGCCGACCGAACGAAGGCCCCGATTCGTGCGCACGCGGGACACCGCCACACAAACTCCGCCGACGGCGCACCGCAATGAGGGCACCGGTACTGCGGGAGTCCATGACCAGACAGCCTCGCGATCTCACGGCAGGCAACCGAGGCCTCCTCGGCTCTGCCGAGGTCGCAGAGGAATGCCGCCATCAGAGCGCGGGGAAAACTGGCCGACGGAGCAGCGTCAACGGCCTGCTGGGCACGCTCCACCGCCTTCTCCAGTGATCCGATTCGTTCATCGTAGAGCGCCAGCCTGCAAAGCGTCTCAACGTCGCCGGGTCGCTTCTGGAGCATCGTGTCATAGATCTCCAGAATGCGACCGTACTCGCCGGCGTCATAGAGAGCGCGTTCGATCCGAGAATAGGCTAGGTCAGCCAACTCAGGAACCTCATCCGCCAAGCGAAGCCACTCAGCAACCGCCTTATCCTTCTCCCCCAGCTGCAAGAATACATCACCCGACAGGAGGCGCGCGGGACCGCACTTGGGATCATCCACCAGGGCCTTGCGAATATCGGCGCGTGCCCGCCTGACATTCCCGGAAACCAAAGCGTCCTGCGCGCGTTCCACCCGGTACAAAGCCGCCCGGGGGCGGGCGGAGTGAGCGCTGAGTTTCTCCAGACTGCGGGCGACCTCGAGAGCCCGGTCCCATCTGCCAGATTCTTCCAGTGCGCGCAACAGCCGCAACAGGAGTTGCTCTTCATTCCCGAGCGCGGCAAGGGCCCGCTGAATCACATCGACGGCCGCCTCAGTCTTGCCGGCAGCCCGGAAGTCGTCGGCAAGGGCGATCGCGGCGTCGCGGTGAAGAGCAGCGGGACTGCCGGGAATGGCCAAGATCGACTGGTGCAGGCGCGTGGCCTGCTCCACAGCTCCCCTGGCGCGAAGCAAATCGCCGAGCCGAAGCCGCGCTTCGAGGGCGTATGGTCCCGACTCAACGGCTGCGCGGAACGCACGCGCGGCCTCGTCTTTCCTGCCCCGCAGGAGATGATGGAGCCCTTCAAGATAGTCAGGATACGTCCAGGCTCGATCTTTCCTCGCGCGTGCGTTGCTGGCGCGGCGCAACAGAACAAATGCCGCCACCGCCATGGCAAGCAGGACCAGCAGCAGCGCCGTGTTCCCCTCAGGTGTCATCCCGTTCCTCCTTCGTCACCCCCACCCAGGTCCGCCGTGAGGGCGTCGTCTATCTCCTGGAGCGGAATCCGCTGGAACCCCTGGAGCTGTTCGGTCATCCGATCGCGTTCCTTACGGACGCCGCGCACTTTCGCCTGCATCTTGAAGTACTCGACGCTGGCGATGAAGAACATGACGACCATGCCCAGGAGGAAGGCAGCCAGAAGAACCAGCAGCAGAGGTGCCTCCGGGATCTCGCGACCGACCCATAGGCCCCTCACGGTGAGCGATGAGTTCTGGAACCCGAAAAACAAAAGAACTGCAAAGAGAACCGCCACCAGGAGCCATCTGAGAAACCACATCTCACGCCTCCTTGTCAGGCACGCCGCAAAGGGTGTGCCCTCGCAGGCCAGTTATCGTCACAGACACCATCGAGCCCGGCACGTGATGTCCCTGTACCACAACGACTCTGCCGTTGCGCGTCTTTCCCGCCGAGCATCCGGCATCCAATCGGTCAGGTCCATCCACCAGAACCTCCATCCGGTGTCCAATGGACCCAGCGACCTTTGAGTGGAGCGCGCCGTGATGCGCGGCGATCAGCCGGGCAAGCCGTTCGCGCTTGATCTCGAGCGGCACCTGCTCATCCATTGTCGCTGAGGGTGTCAACGCCCGAGGGGAGAACATGAATGTGAACGCCGTGTCGAACTCGAGTGTGCGCACCAGGGATTCGGTCGCCAGATAATCGTCCTCGGTCTCGCCCGGGAATCCGACGATTACGTCGGTTGACAGACCGAGGTCCGGCATCAGCGCGCGGGCCTGCTCCACGATCGCGTTGAACTGCGACACCGTGTATCCCCTTCCCATTCTGGCAAGTATCCGATCCGAGCCGGACTGCAGCGGCAGATGCAGCCTGTGCTCCACCGCGGGCTCTGACGCCATCACCGTCAGAAGTTCGTGACCCACGTCCGCAGGATACGGAGCCGTGAACCGGATGCGCTTCACGCCGGGCAGCCTGCACAGCCCGCGGACAAGGGCCCCGAATGTCACCCCTCGATACTTGTATGCCGACACACGCTGCCCGAGCAAGTCAAGTTCGACGCAACCGGCGCGGAGGGCCTCGCTCGCGAGTTCTGACACGTACGATGGGGGGAATGACACCTCGGGACCCCTCGTTCGCGGGACCACACAGAATGTACACCGATGGCCGCATCCGCGCATGACCGGAATCCAGGCCTTGATACCGGCAGCGCGCCGCACCTCGGTGCTCCCCCTGATCCAGGGGCGGTCCCCCAAGGCGATTCCTCCCCCGTCGATCCATGAGGGAATCTCGTCCAGCCGGGAGGGAGACACCATCATGTGGAGGGCGGGCAGCTCCTTGCGGAGGTTTTCGCCGCGCCACTCCGCCGCGCAGCCGATCAGTGCGACCTTGGGCCGATGCGGCGCTCTGAGCAGCTCCCGGACACGGGCGACTGCCTTGTCCTCGGCTTTCGCCCGGACAACGCATCCGTTCACCAGCACCAGGTCCGCACCGCGAGCATCGACAGCCTCGGCCCACCCGGCTGCCGCAAGAAGCCCGGCCACCCGCTCGCTGTCGGCCTTGTTCATCTGGCAACCCATGGTTTCGATGTGAAACTTCATGCGCTGCTCCGCCCCTGAGAAGCCGTGGCGGCCAGCCACCCGGCGAGACTCCAGAAGACCACCTGCTGGCTGTAGTCGCGCCACGTGCAATCCACGAGGCCGTGGAGCACCACCCCCACCAGCAAGAGAGTGGCTCCCCAACCGAAAGGACGCAGCCACGGGCGGGGATCTCGCCGGACGGTCTCTGCATCCCGCATCATGGCCACGAACACGCCGATCAGCGCCGCCACCCCCAGCAGCCCGGTCTCAGCCCAGGTCTGGAGAAGCATGTTGTGGACGTGCTTGCCGGCAAGGGTGGGGATTTCTGCCCCGAGATGAGAAAGCATCGCGAACCAGAGCGTATCGTAACCGCTGCCCCCCCAGGGGTTCTCACCGATCACGCGAAAAACGGCATTCCACATCTGCAGCCGGAAGAGGTTCGTCGAGAAACCGGCGTCCGCCACGCTTCTCGCCCGAGCTCCGAAAGGGCCGGGAAACAGCGCGAGCACGAGTGCGCAGCCCGTCAGGATCAGAACGGCGCGCCCCCACCCCCAGCGCCGCCGGGCGATGAGCAGGCATGCACCAAGCAGACCCAGCCACGCCCCGCGTGAAAGGCCCAAGGCGATGGCCGCAAGCAGCAAGACGGCAAGGGGAACGGCGACACGCCGCGCCTTCCGGCCACCGGAATCCGCCACGCCGATCGCGAAGAGGGCCATCGTCAGTTCGAATCCCGCTCGGCTGTTTGTATGGCCCATGAGATCAACGGAGTCATGGGTGAGTCGGCCATGCGCCACCGCCGCGGCAATCGTTCGAATTGCGCTGAACACCGCCCACGAGAGCCACGCTGCCGCGAAACCCATCACCACCCCCGGCACCCGGCGGGACAACGTGTACGCGCAGACGAAGATTGCCGCAAATGTGGCCAGCGTGACCCACTGCATCCGGGCGTACGCCATGCCTAAGGTCGGGATGGCCACTACCGGGAGGACGGACACGGCGCAAAGCCCCAGATAGAGGAGCGGAAGATCACGCGACCATGGCCCACGCGTCCTCAGGATCGGAGTGAGAAGAACCAAAGCAGCAGCAAGGAGCACGCCGATCATCGCGTCGTGGAGCAGTGACCATCCTGCAACGATGGCTGGCATGGTCGATGGAAGCCTGATGGGATACCACACGAGTCCAAGAACGATGATGCTCAGCCCCAGGCAGCCGGCTCGTAGGGTCAGCTCTCCTCGACCGCCTACGGCGTCTCGAATCGGAATTGGAGCTCCTCCTCGACCATGGCCACCCTATCGATCACCAGATTGCGGTCCTCGCCCTTGGATGGGTTCACGTAGTCGTTCGGGAAACGGAAGCGGACGGCCCGCAGCCCGGGGTCGGGGGAGGCCGCTGCGGAATACGTCCGCCATTCCCGGTCGGGAACGTCAAGCTCCCGGACTACCTCCCCGCCGATTTCCACGATCAGCCGGGGCCACTGACCTGCGGCCGGCGTACCACGGGCGGTGATCTCGAACGTCACCGGGCCCCCGGGGAAACGGAAGGAGTGTACGAGCCCGGCATCTCCGACATTGATCCCGCCCGGAACCGGAAATCCCGGATGTTGATCCATGTTCTCCGCTTCCACGGTCACTCGGCGCACCCCGGCCGTGCGCCACGCGACCAGCCGGGCGATGGGGGCGGCAGCAAGATGCTCGCCCCCACCGGTCAGCACCGGCAGGGCGTTTCCCGCCTCGTCTGCAAAGCTGAGGGAAATGACCACATCGTCGGGGTAGCGACGGGGAGCTTCCCGATACAGGAAGTTCAGGGCCAGAGAATCGGCGCCGGTGATGCCGGCATCAAATCCGGAATCTGGGAGACTGAACGACCACCCTCCCGAAGGTGGCCTAAGCATGGGGACCGAGTTCTCGGATTGCGCCAGCAGCACAGGCCGAACACCCGTGCGGGACCGCGCCACCGTCGCCCAGGAAACCACCAGCGCCACTTCGTCTCCCGGCTTCCACGTCTGTGTCGAGAATTCCGCGGAACGCACGGCGACCACGCGCCCGAACTCATAATCGAAGATCGCCTTGCCGCCCATGGTTTGGATGCGACCATCCAGAGCATCGGCCTCACCAGTCCTTCCCAGATCGCGATAGAGCCTGGCCAGAAGCTGCGCGGCCTGCACATGGCGGTTCTCCAGGACGAGGGCCTTCTCAAGGCAAGAGACGGCTGCGGGAAGGCGCCCTGCCGCCGCAATGAGCCGACCTTGCTCGTACAGCGGCCGGGGATCCGAGCTGTCTGCCCGGGCAGCCCGGGCATACCAGGATACGGCCCCGTCGGCATCTCCTTCACGTTCGGCGATCATGGCCATGCCCATCAAGGCGGGCAGACTGGTCGGCGATCGCCCCAACACCTGCTGCAATGCCGCTTGAGCCGAGTCGGACCTCCCTGCCTCAAGATAGAGCCGAGCCATGATCACTCGTGCATGATCCGCCTCATCGCCACCCGAGGCCAACCGTTCCTGTTCGACGCTCCACTGGGATTCGGAGGCGCGCAACCATGGCGTGGCCAGGCACACTACCGAGCCTCCCCAGGGTGTGGGGAACCGTTTCAGCTCCTCGAAGTTGCGATCAAGGCTGGCGCGGACGCGTTCGGGAACATGAGCGTACAGGTCGCTTTGATAGAGAATCGCCCAGCAGGCGGGGGAGGCCCGAACAAGGCTGTCGACCTGGCCCCCCAAGGTCGGCGTGATGATCTCGACCCCGGAAAGGGCCTGACCGAGATGTGCCTGAATAAGTCGCGTCGCCCAGGGGGGAGTCACCATTGCGGCCTGGGCGAGCACTCCCCGCGGGGACAGATACTCCGCAGCCAACGCCCAGGCATCCTCGACGTTCGGGTTGGTACGATAGCCTGCGTACGCCTTGCGGGCGGTCGACTGCCCGAACCAGCCGACCAGAAGGCCCAGCACGACCACCGCCGGGAACAGGCTGAGCTTGAGGCCAGCGATCCTGCGAAGACTGCTCAGGGCGTACTCACCGCACAGAACAAGCCCGCGGGCAGTTGCAAGGGACAGGGGAACAAAGAGGGTATTCAACACGGCCGGGTCTTGCGGACGCCTGGCATTGAAGAGCAGCAGATTGATTGCGGGAATGCCCACCACGAACCACAGGAGCAGAAAGACCATCGGCCTTCGGGACCGTTTGTCGACGTACACCCTGCGTAAATCGTCAACCCGTATGATACGCTTTTTCAGACTCCCCACAACGCCCACCACCGCCAGAATCCCCAAGAGCCGGGGACCCCAGACGCCATGGCCGAAGAGGTAGTTGTGAAGGAACCCGAAGTACCTGAGATTCATCAGCGGCGGCTTGGCGATGGGCGGATTTGCCTCCCGGCTGGTGAGCATCCACGTTACCGACCACAGCGCGCACACCGCAACCGCCACCGGCACTGCCGAAACATACTGCCATACGGGAGGCCTCAGCTCGGCGCCGTCCCGCCGCGTGCGCTGGGAGATGATGGCGCCTCCCACCGCCGCAACGGCGATCAGCAGGGGCACGGCCTGGAAGCCCGAAAGCGCGGCAATGATCCCGGATGCTCCCAATGCGATCCACACTGGCCAGGCGGAGGAACGCAGGGCCAGCCCGAACAACGATGCGGTTGCAGCGTGCCAGAACATCTGGAATGCGTCGGGCACCGCCGACTGGGCGGCCTGGAGCAACCGCAGTGACCCCAACCCAAGGAATGCCGCGGCAAGGCCCTCCATCGGGCCGAACAGCGCCCATCCCGCTGCCGCAATGGCCGCGATTGCGGCGACAGCCGTCAGCCACGAGACGTTTCGAGCCCTGAGGATGTCCGCGCCGCCTACGCCGAACCCGCGCAACACCGCCCTGTGCGCCGGGCTTTGATACTCCACGTGCGGAAGGCGAAGCGCAGGCGCAGAGCGCGACGCTGACTCGGCGACGGTGGCGATCTCCCCCTCCATCAAAACGGCGCGTCGGATTCCGACGCGGAACCACACCGATGAGGCAATCACGGTCAGGGCCATCACCAGTAGAACAGCCCGCGAGGGTAGTGCCAGTTGTTCCTTTTTCACCTATGCTCTCCCGTGATTACAGCCATTCTGATGTAGAGATTGAGATCCCCCTGAGGGGAAAAACGATCGTTCAGCAAGGCAATCCGCAACACACCGGTCCCTGGGCCGAACGCCCTGTCTACTTGATACCACTCCCAGTCGGGAGACCGGATCCTAAACCTGCCCAGACGTTCACCGTTCCAGGTGCACTCGACCAGTGGCCATGTCCCTTCACAGGGCGTCCCCCTGGCTTCGATGGCAAGCGAATGGGCGATTTCCCGCAGCTGGAGGGTGTCCACCACCGCACCGGTCCGCCAGAGCGCCCACTCGGTCCCCAGCAAAGACCCGATGTCCAGTGCGAAGGAGGGGGCGGGAATCTCGAGAATCACTTGTCCCCGAGGCGCGGAATCCGCGGGAGGGGGCCGCCCTCCACATGCCGCGCACGCCACCAGCAATGCCCCGGGAACCAGGTCTCTCGAGATCACCACGCACCTCGCCACAGTCTGGAGACCGAAGAGCGCACTCTGACCGACACAGGCAGTATACTACTCATCACAGAGGCGTCAAAGGAGGCCGGGAACCCACCACCGACTCGTAGAGCTGCTCCAACCGCGCCCCGAACGTCGCCCAGCTCAGCGGGCCTTCAGCCAATGCCCGCGCGGTCTGACCGAGGCGCTGGCGCAGCGCAGGACTCTCCAGGAGCATCGCGATCTTGTCGGCGAAATCCTGCGGGTCCTCGTTGGCCGCCAGTGCGAAGGCGTGGGAATCAAGAAGCGTCCCGATGTCTCCCACGGCATTCGTGACCATCGGGCGTCCCGAGGCAAGGTAGTCACCAAGCTTGATGGGCCCGCGCCCTATGTTGTACTGGGTGTTCTGGAATGGCAACAGCAACACGTCGGCCGCGCCAAGCCACCATGTCATTGACTCCGCGGGTTGGGGCCCCGTCACGATGAGGTCTCGCCCCATCTGCAGTCCATGGATCCGGGCGAGATCCGCCACCTTTCGCGATCCGGGCCCGACGAGGAGAAACAGCACGCGCCTCCTGCGTCGCAATGCGGCGAACGCTTCGAGCACCAAACCGATATCGTACTGGACGAAGCCCATGTACTCGATCATTGGGATCTCCAACGGGAGATCAAGGCGACGCCTGGCCGCGAGCTGCTCGATGGGCGTGATGCGCTCTCCGTCGGCACCGGAGGGGAGGTAGTGCACCCGTGATGGCGGAATCCCCAACGCGTGGGCACGCCCTTCAAGTGCTCGAGACGTCACCGTCAGCATGGCGGCAGACGCCCGAAAATGCTCTTCAAAGAAGGTCTCGATCCATCCGAAGAACGTCCGCACCGCCCATGGCCGCGTGGCATGGATGATTCCGCCCTCACCTCCCCACCAATCCGCCCAGTCGGAACACAGAGGGACACCGCGCTCCCTCGAAAGGGCCAGAGCGGGGAGGATCACGGCAGGGCGGTTGTCAAAAGCGTGCACGACATCGAAGCGCCCCAGATGATGCCCGACTTGATAGCGCCTCAGGCAGTCCCATGGATCCCAACCGGTCCTCAAGCTCCCAGAGAGGAGGTCAGGGGTCTCCAGCAGGTGCACCCCGTCGACATCACACTCGTCGAAGTGAAACCGGGCGGTTGGAGATATGGTCATGAGACTGATCTGGTGCCCTCTGCGCACCAGCTGGCGGGCGAGGCCGAGGGCACGGAAGTAGGTGCTGCGGCCACGCACGTTGTGGTTCAGCATGAGGACGCGCATGTTTCAGCCCCCAGTTCCGGATCCATCGGCCGCAGTCGTCATCCCGTGGAATCCGCCAGCGTCTGAAACAGCCGGATGTAGGCGGAGGCCATTTGGTCGGCGCGGTAGTTCCGGTGCACGCGGAGTCTCCCTGCGCGGCCCTGCCTTTCGCAGAGAGCAGGGTCCGCGGCGAGTGTGCAGATCGCGTCGGCAATCGGTGCGGCACACCCCGGTGGAACTATCGTGCCGCATCCCCCCTCGAGAAGCTCTCGAAGTCCACCGGCTGACGAACCAACTACGGGAACCGACGCGGCCATTGCTTCCATCGTGGCAAACGGCATTCCCTCCCAAAGCGAGGGCTGGACATAGAGATCGAGATGCTGCAGGTACGGCGCCACGGCACGGCGCCACCCAAGGAAATGCACGCGTGACCGGCCCTGGCCGCTCGCCGCGGCAATCTTCAGCGACCGCTCATCGGGCCCGCCACCGATGAGCACCAAGGATGCCTCGGGCAACCGATCGTAAGCCCGGTGAAAGGCCGAGATCAGCACCCTCTGGCCCTTCTGCCGCGACAGCCTGCCCACGCAGCCGACGAGGGGGTTCCCCAAAGGTAGTTCACCAGGCCGCACTGCCGAGCCCTTGGCCGTGAATGCGGTCGAGTCCACTCCGTTAGGTATCACGTCGATCAGGTCCGGCCGGACTCCCTGGTGTCGCACTACGAACGCGGCTAACGAACCGGACACGACCACCACCCGGCGAGCCCGGCCCAGGGCCCACCGCGAGAGGAAGGCCTTGAGCGGGCTCCGCAACGTGATGCGATAGGGATCTTCGTTCTGCACCGTGCAGACCAGCTGGCACGTCTCAAGACCTCTCATCGCCAGGGCGCCGACAACTTCACCTCTCAGGAGCTGGCTGCATACCACGTTGATCCCGTTGGCGATGACGAATCGTCGAACCCGCGAGGCGACACCGAGTGCCGCAGGTCCCGGGCGTCCGAAGTAGGCCGTGGGGACCCCCATCCGTCGGTACAGGCCTTCCGCAGGTCCGCGGCCCGCCAAAGCGCCTGCCCAGACCTCAACTCCCTGAGCCCTGCTGTGCCTGGCAATCTCCAGCAGCGTGTTGTTGGGGCCCTCCTGCTTGAACGAAGTGTTGAGCAGCAGAACGCGGGCCATCACTCGCGGTCCGAAAGGGGGAGAGCGCACGCGGCGGGGGTACCCCGTACCGCCGAATCTTCCAGCAGGCTCAGCATCCGGAGAGGCAGAAGCGTGGCCGAATAGTGACTCCGCTGGCGCTCGCGACCGGCCAGTCCGAGGGTTTTGCGCATGAGGGGATTACCGTAGAGGAGGAGGAGCGCATCGGACAGCCCGGCGATGTCCCCCGCGTCGATCAGAATGCCGGTGTCACGGGTCACCACATCCTCCATCGAACCCACCCGTGTAGCGACCACCGGGAGGCCGACGGCCATTGCCTCCAGAGCTGCCATGGAAAGCGTCTCCACCCCTGGATCCGAAGGCAAGACGAATACGTCGGTCTTGCGAAGCATGGAGGAGACATCCTCAACCCAGCCGAGCCAGGAAACGCGGTCATCCACGCCCAGGGAACGTGCCAGGGCTTGGAGGCTCGATCGTTCTGGACCATCACCGGCGATCACGACCCGCAGGCGCGGAGCCTTCGCCGTGATCCTGGCGACCGCTTCCAGCAGCAGATCCACTCGTTTGTCCTGACGGAGGACTCCGCTGAACGCGACGTGCATCTGCGCGTCAGGCGACTTGTGCATCTGCACGGCGTCCTGATCGGCGACTCCGTTGGGCACGATGACGATCCGGCGGACGGGGATGCCCATCTCCTTCAGGCGATCCCGGTGTGCCGGAGACAGGGCCACGAAGCGCGAAACCCCGCCCCTGCTGAGCCGGTCCCACAGCGGGAAGCGGGCACGGACGGGAGTGGAGTGAATGGCCTGGACGACCCGCGCCCCGCAGAAGCGGCCCACCATCCTCGAGAGAATGGTGGCGTTGCGCTCATCGATGGAAAACACAACATCGGGCCGCCAGCTTCGCGCCCGAACCAGCAGGTGTGCGACTCCCGCGAGGTCAAAACGCCACCGCAATGCCCCCTCATGCACCCGCGCCCCGGAGGGTGTGATGCGGGGGCCGAGGGGGCCGGGTCCCCGCAGGAATACCACCGTAGTCTCGAACCGCGGGCCCACAGCCTCCGGCAGCCAGTGGGCCATCTGCCGCACCGCGCCGTTCACCGCCCCTTGATTCAGAATCACCAAGAGTCTCACCGGTGATGCGTCGCCTGATCGGTCACGCGAGGAGAGGGAAGGCCACACGGGATTGCAGACGCTCGCGCCTATCCGCCCAGGTGCCCTTCGCGGCCGTATCGCTGGAAGAGCTCTCCCCAAGGTGTCGTCCGCCGCCAGTTCTCGTACACGTGTTTCTCCTTCAGCGGCCAATGCAGATAGTCGTGATTGAACTCCGAAATCAGAATGGGAAGACCGACCAGGGGGGTCCTGAAGATGAGCTTCTGAAGAGACCTGGTTGGTCCGTACCAGGAGAGCCAGCCGAGGAAGCGGTGGAAGGAATGGCCTACCGAGAAACCCCACCTCTCACCGGTGATATCATCCCCGACGAGGGTGATCCCTGTCGGATCACCGCATCCGAGGCCTCGCTCATGCGCCAGCCGGATGTACCCTATGCTCATGGGGTCAAAACCCATCAGCTTCGCCGCTACGGCATCAATGGCCACCTGGTCCGCACTGGCCAGGATGACGTTCTTGACCACGGGCGTCATGGTGCGGGGGCCGGGTCCGTTTCCGGCTGTGGTACCGTCCATTACGGCGAAAATCCCCGGGTGAATCTCCTTCTGAATCAGGAGCAAATCGACCAGAGTCTCGTGGATCCATGTGTGGGTGTAGTGGCGGGATGCGGTCGAGCACGAGCAAGGGCGCCGCGGGACGGAACTGAACCCACTGCATGTCGGCCGGTTTGAAGTTGTATGACACGGGGATTCCGTAGTGGCGGAAGATCGGCACATAGAGGTTCAGATCCTCGCCCTTGAACGCATTGATCACCACGGTTTTGTTCTGCACGCATACCAGATCGTCGAATCCGGCTGCCCGGAGGGCCATGATGCTGCCTTCGAGCTGCCATGGGGTGGTGTTGGCACCGGGGAATGGGTAGTGCCAGGATATGTTGTCCTTGATGATGGTGGTCGCGCCGGGGCGGAGCGCCGACGTGACTCCGGCGAGTTCCATGAGTCGCGCATAATCCGCGAGCACGCGGTCGGGGGTGGTTCTGAGAACGGCGACAACAGACGCAGGGGAGGCCATTCGAGCTCCTCTCGTGTGGCGGTGGTCTAAAACTCTTCGGGCGGTTCGTCCGGTGGGTCGGCGTGGTCGCGCACGAGGACGAGAATGGCCGAATGCGGCACCACGAGGTAGTTCTGGCCTTCCAGCCGGATCTCCACGGCAGGCTTCCTAAGGAACACCGCATAGTCTCCCACGGTTGCCTGCATCTGCGCGTGCCGAGGCTCAGGATCATCCGATTTCCATGGTTCCTCGTCGTTGGGCGTCGCGTCCACGACGAGAAGACCCGGGCCGACCTCGACGATGGTGCCCGCCTGGACGGTGGCTTTCTCCGAGGCGGGGCGGGGAAGGTAAAGGCCAACCTCCGTCCGCTCTTCCCCTTGATCGGGGAGAATCAGGACGCGGTCGCCGACAACCTCGATCTCCTTGCCCGAACCAAGAACCATGCAATCCTCCGGTGACAAGCGAACCTTCGCGGCGAATCGACGCGGGCTGGTGCCAGCCTGATGCGGGCATGCCAGGTTACGATGAGGGGCGGGGCTTGTCCAGAGACTGGACGGCCGCTCGAAGGAACAATGCGGGGCGAGGCTTCTCACCCGCGGGTCCGCATTGAGTTGTCGGTCCCTCAGCCCGCGAAGAAGCCCATGAGAACGTCCTTGTACTGCTGCATTTGCTCCTCGTCAGGCAGGCAGATTCGCACGTCCCGCACACTCCGTGCCTCGGGCAGGACCTCGATCATCGGGCCGAACATCTCTGCCGCCACCACCTCAGGAGGTGGGGCGGCATTCCCCACGCCCAGTGGCGGCATTGCGATGGATGTGGCGCGCGCGCCTTCGGCTGCCTCCAACACCTTGGACACTGCCAGCCCGACGGTCTCCCTGCTGACCTTCAGATCCTGCGTCATCACCGCGACGTGGGCGATGCGGCCGCAGGGCAGGGAACCTGAGCCAGTGAGCACTACTCCTCCCAAGGGGATGGGGCCTTTGCTGAGCGCCTCTCGCTCGATGCCGTCACCGCCTTCGCGCTTGAGGACTCCGGAGATACCGTGCTTCATCCATAGGTAGGTATTCGCCGGATTGACGATGATGTCGACCTTCTGTGCGATGAGGCTCTCCTGAACGAGCCTGATCGTCGCGTGTCCCAGTTTGATCATGTCATCTTCCTTGTTGGCGCCGGAAACGGGCCAGACGTTGCCCACGGCGGGGCATCTTGACAGGGGCCGAGGATTCTCCTATCGTAGACACGGACATGGCCGCCATACCCCTTTGCACGGTGAATCACGTGAGTATCTCGTCGCTCTTCAAGCGAAAAGGGCAGAGTGCGACCCACGCCTCCGGCGATGCTCGACGCGGCGCTTCCCCGCGGCGGCTCCACGAAGGACGGCCGTGCATTACCCTTGCAGCGCAATGGGGATCGCGGGGCGAGCCCGCCGGACATCGCCTGGCCGCGAGGCTCGGATTCACCGAGTACGGCGCCGAGATTCTCGGCATACTGGCCGACCGGTCCAAGGTGCACCGAGACGTGCTCGCCGCTCTGGATGAAGACAGCACCGTGAACTTCAACTACCTGGTGAGCAGCCTCCTCGGGAACCCCTATGTAGTCGCCGAGGATTTTGCCAGGGATCTCGTGCGGGTCATCCAGCAGATCGCCGAGGCCGGTGAGTCCGTCATTGTCGGCCGGGGTGCGGCCTTTGCGCTCCACGGCCCCCGCGTCCTCAACGTCCGCGTCATCGAGCCCTACCAGCAGCGGCTGACCCGACTCCGTGAGTCGAGGATGATGTCCTACACCGAGGCGGAAATCACTCTGGCGGAGATCGACAGCGCCAGGAGCCAGTTCGTGGAGGATTACTTCCGGCGTGACATCGACGACCCCGAGGCCTATGACCTCGTGATCAATGCCCAATTCCTCGACGAGGATGCGATTCTGGACGTGATTCTCCGCGCGTTCGAGGCCAAACGTCTCGCGGGCTGAGACGATCGCACTCACTCCTTCACTTCGGAGACAAGCTCCGGTGGCTTGAAGCCGATCTCGCCTCTCGCATGATCGCCCCTGTCCGGCAGCTTGATCGCACCATACTTCTCTTCGTGCTTATTGATATTGTCCTCCAGCGCGCGGTGAAAGAGCTTGGCATGCTGGGGCGTCATGACGACCC
>JALOPK010000364.1 GCA_025453925.1 Candidatus Eiseniibacteriota bacterium
CTGTGCGGCGTTGCCGCCTCGCCCCCGATCGATCATGGGCGCTGCCGTCGCGCTGGCCATGGTGTGCGCAGCCTCGGGTCGGGGCGCGCCGCGGGGTCCCCTGCAGTGGGCCGTGGAGGATCAGGGTATCGTCTACTGCCTCACGGGTCAGTCAGCCCATCGGGTTGATGCCGACAATCGGGCCATCACCGCGGTCGCGTTGCCCCCCGAGATCGAAGGGGTTTCGCCCCTGGAGATCGGCATCTTCGATGGCCTTCTCTGGATCGCGACTGACAGCGCGCTGGCAAACGCCGATGCGCGGTATCTCGACTGGATTGTGTACCGCGGCGCGGAGGGCGCGCCTCTTCCCGGATATGCCGGTATGGCGTTCGAGAACGGGGCCTTGTGGGTGGCAGGCCACCACTCGCTGGGTCGGTTCGACCAGTATGCCGAGCAGTGGACGGTCTACCCTGTCTCGGGGGACACGATCACCGACCTCGCGCTGTTCGACGGCCATCTCTGGCTCGCCTGCCGGGGCGCCGTCGCGAGATTCGAACCCGAGTACGAGACGACCAGGCTCTTCCGGTGCGGAAGCGAGATCCCCGTCGGCGAGGTGGCGTGGCTGCACACGGTCGGGGACGAGCTGTGGGGATTCGGCGAGGCGGGCGTTGCCCGGTATCTTCCCTCCACCGAATCCTGGCAGGCCGTGGCGTGTCCCATCCGGAATCCCGCCCAGGTGCTCGTCCAGGGCTCGCTGGTGTGGTTTCTGGGCTCGGAAGGAGTCAATGCGTACGACGCGGAGAGCCGCTCATGCCGCAGTCCCTCCTGGTCGGACCGGGTGGCGGGCACGACTCTCGACGGCGCTCTGCACGAGGGCAATCTCTACCTGGCCACCGACCGAATACTGGCGGTTTTCGCGCCCGGCGGGAATCCGGCAGAGCTCAAGGGCGACCTTCGATTTCCCGGCGAGGTAGATGGCCTCGACCGGATGCCTCTGCGACGCATTGCCGGCACCGGCACGCGGCTCGTCGGGAGCGGAGAAGGATTCATCGCGGCGTACGCCGCCGACGAAGGACAGTGGTGGGTGCGCGAGACCCTCAGCGAACCCCAGGCTGCCGGCAGGGGCTCCGTCGTCCGCATGGGCGACGGGCTTGAGATCGGCCTCTGGTCGCCGCCCCTGGCCGTCACCGGCACGTACACCTACCTATTCCAGGGGCTGCGCGAGCGGAGTGAATGGGAGAGTTCGGATCGACACCGGATTCGTCTGTCCTCTCGGACAGGGGCTGCCTCGGCCTTCTTCGACAATACCGATCAACTCTTGGGTGACCGCTGGGGCGCCCAGTGGAAAGGACCACCGGACGGGACGCTGCGGGAGGCCGCGGTGGGGTGGGGCACCGCGGATGTGGAACTCATGGACCTTGTGGGACGCCCCGGCTATCGGGGTGGCCGCCTCTGGGGAGAAGGGGGAGAAAGAAGCCCCCACCGTGGGATGCGCCCGGTCGAGGGCCGCCTGTGGGCGGGATCGCGCACCACCCGCCACGCCGAGGAGTTCTTCGCCGGCGGCGCCGACGCGTACCGATTGGCCCATGGCTCGGTGGTCATCGGCTCCGTCAAGCTGTTCCTGGATGACCAGCTCCTTGCCGAGGGCTCGTTCACCCTTGATCACAGCAGCGGCAGCTTCTTCCTGTCTTTCGCCGAACGCGATCTCGTGACCGAGGATTCGACCGTCCGCGTGTCGTACGACTATTGGCTTGCAGAGGAATCCGCCCGGCCCGTCATAGCGAGCCCGCGCCTGCTGGTGAATGGAGGCGACTTGTGGACGGGGTCAGCGGGCGCGTTGTTCGAACGGGAGGACGGCCAGGTGCGGTCTCTTGTGTCCGGCGCGCTGCGCTATCGCTCACTGCCCGATGCCGTGAGGAGAGTGGCGGCGGAAGGAGAGATACTGGGAGATCCCGACCAAGGGGGGCTCGGGACCCGTGGCCTGGTGACGGTGGCGGCCCGGGGCCTCCAGCTCCAGGTGAAGGGGTTGTCACTCCCGGCGGACATGCAGACCGAAGGCCGCACGGAAACCGAGTACGGACCCCTGGAACGTGAGTTGGCGACATCGGGCCGGCTGGATCCCTTGCGGGAACTCCCCTTCTCCTGGCGTTCCGCCTGGCGGCGGGCGGGTCAGAGCGATGGCTTCGAGGGCGGCGGGCGCCTGGTGTGGAACCGGGCCGGCCTGCCCGCATTGAGCCTGGATATGGCGGCGCGGGAGTGGGAGAGCGACACCTTGCACACTTCCTGGCGGAAAGTGGAACTCGGCGGTGACTATGAACCGGGCGCCGTTCCCGGCTTCGAGGAGCTGAGGGCACAAGTGTTGGCGCGGCAGTCGGTGGATGAGCGGGGGAGTCTGGCGAAGCGCTATCGCAGCGGGTTGGGGAGGGTGCACCTGCGGCCCGCGGGAGCTCTCGATGTGGCGCTGCTGGCGTGGGGGCATCAAGCGGATGACGTGTCGGATGGCAGGACCAGCCGGCTGTCGGGCCGGGCCGCCGGCCTCTTGACGGCCACGTCCACACCCGTGGCCGGTCTCAACCTCTACCTCCGCGGCGAGGGTGACGCCTCCGCGGACTATGCCGATTCCACAGAGACCCCGGCGACCAAGGACGTGAGCCTCGACAGGAGCGCTCTTGCCAGCGCGGTGTTCAGGCCCGGCAGGGCGCCACTGGAGATCGAGGGGTCGTTTTCGCGAAGCCTGCGCGACCTTCTCGACGATGTCGACACCGACCACGGACTGGTGGGTCTTCTGGGCCTCGTGGGCGACTCCGCGGATGTTCAGCAACAGCGCAGTACCGTGGTGGGTGGCGGGCCACTGGTGTTTCTCCCCTCGCAGAGTACCCTGCGCTTGCGGGCAACGAGAACCTCCAAAACCAGCGCCGACTCCACCGGAGCCTTCTCGAGCACGGTGCAACGCACGTGCCTGCTGAGTCTCGACATGAGGCCGTTGACCGCCAGCAGGTGGCTGCTGGAGGGCACGGGCACCGCATCCAAGGGTGACGGCGGGGACAACGAAACATGGACCATATACACCCGTTGGGAACGGCGCTGGAATCCGTTGCTCCTCTCTCGTGTCGCCTTCAACGGCACCCTGAGCAGCGGCTCCACGGAAACCTGGAACTGGTCACCCAGCGCGTATGTGCAGGCGGGTCCGGACCGGCGGGGGTTGGAAGTGCGCGGCGAGATCGGCGGCGGTCGCCGTCATGCCGCCGAGACACAGTGGTTTCTCCGAGGCGGGCTGCGCATCGAGCTTCGACTGATGCGGGCATTCCTAGCCCGCGCGGAGATCAGGCCGGAGGTCAGTTTTCGGCAGTCGGGTGATGTCGAAACCTCTACTGTCGTGACTATCCGAGCGGGAGCCAGCCTGTAGCTCCCTCCCCGCGCCGGCCAACCGGCGCCTCGTGATCACTTCGACGATCCCCGCGCCGAGGCGCGCCCTGCTGGGTTCCCGCCCCGTTCTCCGCTCGCCCTTGCCGGGCCCCACGCGGGCCCCGTGTCGTGAGCACCCTTGACGAACTCCTCATCCCATCACTCATTGCCGCTAAGGGGGTGGTACGGGTCGGGGGGATGAGATGTTGCTGCGTGTGGTTCTTGCCCGCCTGCGCACTCCGTTTGGCCATGTGCGCCTGACTCTCTGCCGTCCTTTCTTCTGTCGACGCAACCCTGGAGGGCCGGAGCATGGATTCCCCAGGTATTGACCCCCTTCTCAGCGCCCTGCGGCGCATTGAAGAACTTGTCGCAGAGGGCGGGTTAGACGGTTCCCTCCGGCTTCAGGCCCTCCGGCGGCGGCAGTGCAGAGCGTGAGCGCCGCTCCAGCCA
>JALOPK010000365.1 GCA_025453925.1 Candidatus Eiseniibacteriota bacterium
CTCTCCCGCGCCCGTCTTGAATGGGAGGTGAGCACGTTGAACAAGGTGGATCGAATCTCTGACCTGGGCGAGTTCGGCTTCGTCGAGCGGATCACACCTGGGTGCGTTCTCGACCGACGCCGTGTGGTGCAGGGCATCGGCGACGACTGTGGCGTGACGCGTTGCACCGGCGGCCTCCTGCATTTGGTGACCACTGACCTGCTGGTGGAGAAGGCGCACTTCCTTCGGACTACCACTTCGGCCGCGCAGTTGGGACACAAGGCGCTGGGCGTCAACCTGTCCGACATCGCGGCGATGGGCGGCACCGCGAGAGATGCGTACGTCGCCCTCGCGATCCCACCGGAGACTTCAGTCGAATTCCTCGATGACTTGTATCGGGGCATGAAGGATCTCGCTGCGCGGTTCGGCGTGAGCATCCTCGGCGGCGACACTTCGATCTCGCATGCGGATATGGTCATCAGCATCACGGTCACGGGAGACGTGGAGCCCGAGCATGTGCTTTTCCGTCACGGGGCCCTGGAGGGCGATACGATCTTCGTCACCGGGCCACTGGGGGACTCTGCGGCAGGTCTTCATGCCGTGACGAACGGCCAGGTCTCGGATGACAGTGATGCACGGGTCCTGGCGTGCCGCCATCTCGAACCGGTACCTCATCTCGTGCAAGGGCGCGTGATCGCGCAGAGCGGGTGGGCGCACGCCATGATCGACTCGAGTGACGGGTTTTCCAGCGATCTTGGCCACATCTGCGATCAAAGCGGTGTCGGCTTTGTGATCGAGGAAGACGCGCTGCCTCTCTCCGGGGAACTGAAGCGATATGCGCGACGACACGGGCTGGATCCGGTCTCCCTGGCCCTTCACGGGGGAGAGGACTATGTGTTGATCGTGGCGGGGGCGGCCGACCTGGCTGCTGAGGCAGCCCGTCACTCCTTTGAGCTAGTGGCCGTCGGTGTCACCACCGGCGGACACGGGCGCACTGTTCGACGTCCCGACGGCACTCTCTACGCGCTCGCGCCCAAGGGCTGGGATCACTTCGCGCACCGGAGATCCCCGTGCTCCGGGCCGAGCGCCCTCGGCGCACCATTGGTCAACACGCCTCAGACCTCGCAGTAGAATCGTACACCGGCGAGGGCGGTCGGCGTTGTCGCGCAGTACTCACCGCTGAGTGGACCTGATCCGGGCTGGGTTCCGCGGTCGAGGGCGCCCCGGGCGGCCACCGTGACTCTGTCCGAGCACACCATGTCAGACTGCCCATGACCAGGCCGGAACCCGCGGGGGGCTCAAGATCAAGTGCATGGTCATCGGTGCAGCCGCGCTCTTGACAATCCGCGACACCCGTCGCATATGCCCGGAAGACGATCGCCATGAGTCTGATGAGTTAATGGTCCTTTCGGAGGCTCCATGAAGCGTTCGCTTCCCGATCTCTCACGGTTCGAGGTCCACTGTCTTCGGCGCCTGTGGGTGCGCGGCGACGCCACCGCACGCGACATCCTTGACGATCTGCCCGACCCGCCCACCTACTCGACGGTCCGGAAGATTCTCGAGCGCCTTGAGGACAAAGGCGCCGTGGCGCGGGTCCGCATGGACGGCAAGGCGGTCGTGTATCGTTCTCTCGTCACACCGTCGGCAATGATCAGAAAGGAAATCGGTCGGCTACTCGACACGCTGTTCGATGGCTCGGCGGTGCCGCTGGTCGCACATCTGGCGGACATGCGGGCCGTCACCCTCGGGGATCTTCGGGATATGGAAGCCAGGCTGAGTGAGAACCCCGGAGAAGTTCCGTCGGACCAGCATCCCGCACCGGGGGATGCTGCACCGATTGGGGGTGCGTCATGACGGTGCATCTCCTCGTATTCTGGACCGGCATGCTGACGCATCTCTGGCAGACTACGCTGGTCTTGCTGCCGATCTTGCTGCTGGATCGCATGATGAGAGGCGCCTCCGGCGGGGTCCGGCACGGGCTCTGGACGGTGGCGCTGGTCAAGTTTCTCGTGCCGTTCAGCGTGCTGAACGGAACGGTGCAGGGCCTTATTAGGCCCCTGGCGGCCGGTTCGGCGACCTCTGACGTGATCACCGCGCTACCGACCGTGGCGGTGATCTCCGCGGTGGTTGACCCTGCTCGGCGATTCGGACTGGGGGATCTGGTGGCCAGCGCGATCCCGGCATGGGGACTGATCGGTCTGAGCGCGCTCTGGAGCGGCGTTCTCCTGCACATGCTCGGGAGGCTCGCATGGGAGATCCGGGCCGGCTGCCGTTGGCAGGGGGAACCCCTCAGCGCGCTTCGGGGAGATGAGCGTGTGAGTGTCGAGGAACTCCTGGCTCGATCGAGGCGGCCCCTCGATGCCGTGAGGTTGACGGCGCACGGCGTCGTCCCTTCGGTGGTCGGGCTGCTACGGCCCCGCCTCGTCGTGCCCACGCATCTTCTCGGCAGCCTACCGGCGCACGATCTCCAGGCGATTCTGCTCCACGAGCGGGCTCATGGCGCCCGGCGGGACCCGTTGCGTACCACGCTGCAACGGCTCCTGCTGGCCGCGTTCTTCTTCTATCCTCCCGTGTGGCTCGTGCTCCGCCGGCTACGGGAGACCGCGGAGTTCGCGTGTGATGAGAGCGTCGTACAGGCCGGGATCGCTCCGGCGGACTACGGCCGCGCGCTGGCCCGCGTCCTCTCTCTCGGGCTGGAGCCGATGGGTCGGTGGGCGGCGGCCGCTGGGGAAGGCGGTTCCCTGTTGCGCCGCCGTCTCGGGAACCTGGCTTCAGGATCCCTTGGCAGGCCTCGGGCCGTCCACAAGGTCATGCTGGTGGGGGCCGCGCTGCTGGTCGCGGCCGGCCTCATCGTCCCGCTCCCGACGCTGGCTGTTGACCGTGGAAACGGCCTCGTGACGCCGATCGAACGCGCCCGTCCCGACCGGCCGCCGCAGGTGCTCTCGGCAACCACGCCGGGGTATCCTGCGCGCGCTCGCACCGAAGGCGACGAGGGGCAAGTCTACCTGGACCTCCGGGTCAGCGAGTCGGGGAACGTGGACTCGGTGCGCGTCACACGGGGGGTTGAGAACTACCCCGAATTCGGTGAAGCGGCGACGGAAGCTGCTCAGAAATGGCGCTTCACGCCGGGCGAGCGAGGCGGCGTTCCCGTGACGACCCGGGTGACCGTGCCGGTGCGCTTCACCCTCGCGCCTCCAGCAGAACCAACGACGGATCCAGTGCCTCCCACCTCGGCTGCCCGAGCCGCGGCGGCTGGCTCCATGCCGCCATCGCCTCCAGCCCCGGCGGGGATGAGAAGTCCTCCGTCCATGGACACCGCACCTGTGCTGATGGAACATCGATCGCCGGCCTATCCTGCTCGTGCCCGGAACGACCACATCGAGGGGGTCGTGACGCTGCACCTTCGCGTGTCCGCCGAGGGCGTCGTTGATTCGGCGTGTGTTTCCACGGGGGTGGACGGGTATCCGGAGTTCGCTGAGGCGGCATTGGGAGCCGCCCGCAGCTGGCGGTTCACCCCGGGAAGTCGCGATGGACAACCCGTCACGGTCTGGGTGTACTGCCCGGTGAGGTTCCGGCTCGACGCAGCCCTCACTGACATGCCCCCGACATCGGGCGCCGCCACGGAGTGCGCGTAGAGACGGCCCGCCGGGGCACCACACTCGATGTCTGGTTCCGGGTCATGCCCGCCGAGGAAGGCCCTGCATGCCCGGTTGCCGGCCGCGGAGCATCCGCGTATTCGCCGGGGGCACCACAGAACTCCACGCCCGTCGCTTCGGAATCATCACTGCCGGAGATCAGGAGCGGAAGACGCCGTCTCGC
>JALOPK010000366.1 GCA_025453925.1 Candidatus Eiseniibacteriota bacterium
ATGAACGGCCGATAGGACCTCGACAGCGACGACCTGCGTCAATCACGGTTGACTCATATAGGACATGTCATATATAGGACTTGTCCTATATCAGCCTTCCAATCCGCGCTGGCAGCCCTTCCGGCCCCACGTCGGTTTCTCCCGTCGTAATGCGGAGGGACCTTGGCGACGGCGTGGGCGAACGGGAGCGGCGGTCCACGCTTTCACGGCGGGCCCCCCGTTCCGGGGGAGAGGCCGATCGTGCGGATCGTATCGTTCAGGGGAATCGATCAAGACGGCATGTCACCCGAGACGAGGATCACCCTGGCGGGCGCGCCATCAGCTCCGGGTAGCCGTAGCGGCAGGCAGACAACCTGGTACGCGCCCGGTGCGACATGCGCAAGCACCAGTCCTTCCACTACCACTATCCCCGCCTGAAGCAGCATCCTGTGCGTTTCCTCCCCGCCCTCGTGCGGCCCGATGGAGAGGTAGTCGATGCCGACGAGGCGGATGCCACGGCCGATGAGCCATCCGGCACCATCGGGAGACACACCGACGAAATCATCGTGGAATGTGGTCGCTTCGAGCAGCCCACGGATTGAGTTGTTCGTGCGAAGCAGGATCCTGCTGGCCTCGTGTGGGATTCCCGCCCGTTCCAGCCTCGCGGCATCCACAAGGGGACATCCGGCCATGTCAACGACAAACGCCCGGCCAACCAGCACGTCCAACCGCACGTCGGAGGCATCGGCACCGCTCGCGATGAAATGGAGGGGAGCGTCAATGTGGGTGCCCGCATGGGCGCACATCTCCAGCGCGGTGAGATTGACGCCGTCACCCTTGCCGAGCTGAAGTGCCCGGCGAAGTCGCACGGGTGGGTCACCCGGCCACTGCGGCATGCCTTCACGTATCGGCAAGGAGACGTCTATCAAGCCCATGACCACGCTCCACCGGCGGACATCCGGGGCTTCCCCGTCCAGGGGCGGGTTTGCGAGTCCACCATCTGGCCGCACCGGCCGGGAGGCGAAGCCCAGCCAGTCAATGACGGTGGCAACGATGGCCGGCGGCGCCTGACCGGCGTCAACAGCCAGCGCATCAACAGGTTCTTCCAGGGCCTCCATCTGGCTCGTCAGTAAGCTGGCCGGCATGAAGTGCCCCGAACGATCCTTCAGACGCCGCCGGAGCACGGGGGCGTCGGCCTTCAGGTAGACTACTCGAGTGTCGCCTGCGGCCCGCAGACGGTCGCGGTGCGTCGTCCGGAGCGCTGAACACGCGAGCACCGCATCGACACTCTCCGCATCAACCCCGCGGATGACGTCCGCCAACCTGCTGATCCACGGCTCGCGGTCGTGATCATCAAGTGGAATACCGTTTTGCATCTTGGCGACACAGCCCGGGTCATGCAAGTCATCGCCCTCGATGAACTGCCACCCCAACCGCGCGGCCAGCATGCTGCCCACGGTGGTCTTGCCGGAGCCGGACACACCCATGACAATGACCACCATGCGCGCGACGCTACGGGTTCCACGGCCGGATTACGGCGGCACGAAGGCATCCGTGCCCGATCGACCTTGCCACGGATCGCATCATGAGCCGGTCAGGCCGGTGGCGAAGGACGGGCATCGGCCACCAGCATCTCGCTGCGGGGGGATGCACCGGAGATCCCTCTCGATGGGTCCCTCGCCATCGCGTCTGTGTTGGACGGCGTGCCGGCCCGGCCTCGGGACGTGTGTGCGCGTCCATGGTCGCGCTGACCGACCACCCGGAAGCGTCACCATATAGTCTCTTTGGGTAGTGCCGTGCAACGCCACCGCTCGGCCAGCACCGCGGTCCGCTTGTGGGCGGGCCGGTCGTACGGGTGAACGGACTGAGTCCGAAGGCCGGGCAGCGTCAGGATCACTCCAGGTATCAGGCACGGGATCTCCACGTGATGCGGGACCATGGCTTGGGGTTCGCCCACAGCCGTAGAACATGGCTTGTTTCCACGAGAGGGTCAAGCGCCCGTCCTGGTGCGCGGCGGTGACCGCGCACCAGGACGCTCAGTGCAGTACAAGGAACGGTCTCACTCCGCCGTATCGCCCCTTGGTTGCTCCGCTCGTATAGTCATATCCTACTACTTGATTTTTCCCTTGACGCTCTCCGGACCCAGTGTATCTAATGCCGCTATCTGTCACTGGGACGCCTTGTCTGCCTGCACTCGCCCCATCGGAGGCTGCATGCACCGGACGCCGAGGTTCCTGCGCGAAGACGATCTCTCCGCTCTGATCTCCGCACTGCCCGGCACGCGATGCTACCAGCCCATAGAGAAACCCACCGGAACTGACTACGGCACGCCGTCATCCTCTCCTCCATCGCTCCGTGGAAAGCGCCCGACGTCCCCGACAAAGCCGTTCTTTCTCCCCTCTCGCGAGCGTGTTGCCGCGTTTTGGGGCTCCCGCGATCTGCCCGAGATCGAGCCGTTCAGCCTCGTTGGCCTCCGAAACTGCGATCTCCTGAGCATCCGGTATCTCGACCACGTGTTCCTCGGCGGTGTGTGCGAGGATCCATTCTACAAAGCCCACCGTGCTGCGGCGTTCCTCGTCAGCGTGGATTGCAGCCCCCCGCAGGAGAGCTGCTTCTGCACCGCCGTTGGCGGCGTTCCGTATGCTGACGGAGGGTACGATCTCAACCTCACGCCGGTGGCCGAGGGGTATCTCGTCGTAGCGGGAACGGGTGCGGGCGAATCCGTGCTCCTCGCCACGGCCGCTTTGCTGACTGAAGCGAAGGCTGAGCTTCTGGCGGAAGGGGAGGAACTCCGTGCCCGCATGGTCGAATCGCTGAGCACGGCGGCCCGGTCCACACCGGATCCCCAGGTGGTGGCTGAGCGCCTGGGGGGAAGCGAGGCCCACGCCTCGTGGGAGCCCTGGGCAGGCAAGTGCGTCGAATGCGGCGCTTGCACGGCAGTGTGCCCGACGTGTCACTGCTACTACATCATCGATTCCAACGATGCCGCTCCCGGCTCGTACACGAAGATTCGAACATGGGATAGCTGTCTGCTCGCCGAGTACGCGAGAATGGCCGGTATGGGCGCAAAGCTGACGCCACGGCCTCGCCTCAGGAGCAGACTGGCGAATCGGGTCCTACACAAGTACGTGTACTCCTTCGCGCAGTACGGGATGTGCGGCTGCCTCGGGTGCGGGCGATGCGATGAAGCATGCCTCGGGGCCATCGCCATTCGTGACGTGGTGAACGCCGTGGGAGCATCGCGATGACTCTCAGGGCCAATCCCTACGAACCCATCGCCGCGCGGCTGGCGGATGTCGTTGACGAAACCCCCACGATCCGAACGTTCGTGTTCACGCCGGAGGAGCCGATCCCGTTCGTGTCGGGCCAGTTCGTGCAGCTTTGCCTGCCCGGGATCGGCGAAGCCCCGTTCACTCCCTCGAGCTCGCCGCTCGAACCGAACCGACTCGAGATCACCATCCTGCGAACGGGTGCGGTCACCGAGGCGCTTCATCGCCTCGAGCCCGGCGCCGAGTTGGGAATCCGTGGCCCGCTGGGCAAGGGCTACCCTGTGGAGAAACTGCAGGGCAAAGACATTCTCGTCGTGGGTGGAGGGGTCGGACTCGCGCCGTTGCGAGCCTTGCTGTATCACGTATTTCACGTGCGGGACCAGCTCGGTCGAATCGAGATCAAGTACGGTTCCCGGTCGCCTGACGAGTTGCTCTTTCGGCGCCAGTACGATCAGTGGTCCGCGCTCCCGGGGGTACGGTTCTCGGCGACGGTTGACGTGCCCCATCCGCAGTGGACGGGGCGGACGGGCGTGGTCACGGTGACCTCGCGAACTGTCTGGTCTTCTCCTGCGGCCCCAGCATCATGTTCAAGTTCGTAGTGCAGAAACTGCTGGAGATGGGGGTAAAGCCGGAGCAGATCTACCTGTCCATGAACAGGAGGATGAGCTGCGGGATCGGAAAATGCGGCCGGTGCAACATAGGTCCGTTCTACCTCTGCAAAGACGGACCAGACATGAACTACGCAAAGATCATGGGGTATCCCGATGTCTTCTGACACAAGGGCCCCGCGCGACGGGTGGAGCCGCTGCCTGTTCTGTTCGTTGCAGTGCCCCTTGGGGATCCGCGACGCCGGCGGAGGGTGGCTCGAAACCGTGTTTCCGATGGACGGGGGCCTGTGTGCCCGGGGCTTGTGCGTCGGGGAGCTGGCCGCCCGCGTGCGTCGCGGCACGGCACATGACGGCCCTACCGGACGGAATCTGATCCTGGACGAAGGAATCGCGGAGGCGGGGAGCCGCCTCCGCGGGGCGTCGGGTGTTGACATCATCGTGGACGGCAACCATCGCGGGGAGGTGCTGTCGCTCGCCGCGGGCCTTGCCGCAGCCCATCCCGCGCGGATCAGAAGCTTCGTCGCGCTCCCCGCTGAGGATTTGCTGGTGCTGGCCCACGCGTGGGCCAGTGGAGCCACGACCGCCGGCATCGAGGTCCTCGACGACGTGGATGGTCTCCTGGTGGTCGGCGACCCGTTTTCGAGCAACCCCCGCAGCGCGAAACCGATTCTGGCCTTCAAGCGACGGAATCGCCGAGCACCCCTGGCTGTGATCGACAGCACCCCTCGGCGTACCGCGGTTTTTGCCACTCACCCGGTAATCGTCGAACCCGGCAGGGTGCCGGCCGCCGTCGCCTGCGCGGTCCCGGCTGCCGCCGCGGCCGTGATCCGGCAATCGCCTCGTGAGGTCGATCCCACCGGCGCTCTGGAACGGGCGCTCGTCGCTCTGGGAAAGTGCGGCCGAGTAGGCGTGATCATTGCTTCGCAGCCCGGCCGCGGTTGTTCGTGGCCGTCCGCCGCCTACTACGCCGGTCTCTTGGCGCGTTCACAGGGAACGAAGCTCGGGGTGCTGACGCAGTACGGCAATGCGCGAGGGGCCGCGCGGTTCATCGCCTCCGGGATGTTGCAGCCCGTGGGACATCTCACCTCGATCGCCCCCGAGGGCCGCGCAGCCGTGGTCATCGGCGAACGGGATTCATGTCTGCCGACCGGGGACATCGCCGACTGGGCGGCCCGGGCGTCAGTCGTGATCCGCGGGGGGTTCAGCGCGGAGTCCGACGCCGGGACCCTCAGCTTTCCGGGGGTGGGGTTCTTTGAGGACGAGGGTTCGATCCTCACGCCGGAAGAACAGTGGGAGTGGGTTCCTGCGGCATTATCGCCCCCCGTGGGAATCCCTACGACTCCCGTCTTGCTGCGCGCGATTCTGGAGGCCGGGGGGTACGGCGTTGACAGCGAGCGGCCGGTGCTCCCGGAGTATCCGGAGCTGGTGACGCCTCCGGCACTTGAGGAGCGCCAGGCCGTGGAAGGGGCGGGTCCGCTCCGGGGCATCCTTGCCGCCGACCCTGAACAATTCGTCGATGGTCAGCTCACCGGCCTCACCAGCCTGCTCGGCTCCCGGATCCCCAGCGTGCTCATGGCCACGGCCGACTGCGCCCGCTACGGAGTCGCTGATGACTCGATTGTGACGCTCACCACGGACTTCGGAGTGTCATCCGCCACCGTGCGTTCGTGCGGCTACCAGCCGTCCGGTGTCGTGGCCATTTCGAACACCAATGGCGAGACCAAGACGCTCTTTGGGTGGGAGCTGTGCGGCGGGCTCCCCGTAGCCATGCCGTCCAGGGTTACGATCGGGCCCGCAGGGAGCGCGACATGACCCACGACCCCGCGGGCCTGACCACACGACGGGTCGTGCTGGATATCGACCTGTGCATCGACTGTAAGAGCTGCGCGGCGGCATGCTACTTCCATCACCACAACATGCCCATCGTCGGCTTCGGATCGACGCCAGCTGCAACGCTCCCCGTCATCTGCCGCCAATGCGAGTCGCCCGGCTGTGTGGACGCGTGCCCCAATGAGGCCATGGCCCGGGATGAGAACGGCGTGGTCTCGCGCTCACTTTTCCGATGCACGGGGTGCATGAGCTGTGTGATGGGGTGCCCGTTCGGCATCATCACCGAACGGCTTCAGGGGAATCATATCCCCAAATGCGATCTCTGTGAGCACCGGCTCCTCGCAGGTGTTGAGCCCTGGTGCGTCGCCAGTTGCTCCAGCGGCGCGCTCAGACTTCTGGAGCCGGACAAGGCTGAAGCCGCCGGATTGGTTCTCCTCGGAGGACGCATCGCCGGCTCACGGCCCTGGGGTCGGAGGTAGTGACCGTGCAGGATGTGCTTCTCTCGTTGGCGCTGCTGGTGGGCGCCACCATCATGAGCGCCGTCCTCGGGCTCCTGACGCGGTACATAGACCGCAAAGTAACGGCGAGAGTGCAGTGGCGTGTGGGCCCCCCGTGGTATCAGCCCTTCGTTGACATCCTGAAGCTCCTGGGCAAGGAAACCGTGCTCCCCCGCCTGGCAAAGGGCACTCTCTTCCTCGCCGCTCCGGTGATCGGGTTCGCCGCGGTCTCGGTCGGGGGGGCCATGGTGTGGAGCCACGCGATAGGTTTCGGGCCGGAGTTCGTCGGCGACCTCATCGTTCTGGTGTACATCCTGACCATACCCTCCCTCATGCTGGTTCTCGGTCCCGGCGGAAGCGGCAATCCGTACGGCGCCGTGGGCGCGAGTCGGGAGATGAAACTCCTGCTCGCCTATGAGCTGCCCTTCGTCTTGGCATTGGTGGTTGCCCTCGTCCATACCGGCGGCAGCCTCCGCATTGAGGACATAGTCGCGGGCCAGGCGCAACACGGCGTCGTGCTCGCCAGCATAAGCGGAGTGCTCGCCGCACTGGTGGCGCTGGTGTGTGTTCAGGCCAAGATGGGCCTGGTTCCTTTTGATATGGCCGAAGCCGAAACGGAACTCATGGGGGGCATCCTCGTGGAATACTCCGGCCCCCCCCTGGCCATGATCCTTCTGACCAGGACCATGCTCTACGCGATCCTCCCGATG
>JALOPK010000367.1 GCA_025453925.1 Candidatus Eiseniibacteriota bacterium
CGTAGCGCCCGGCGGCATCGTGTTCGCGCGCCAGGACATGGACCTCACCGACAGAATCCTTGATGAGCTCAACGCCGCAGTGAAGGCGCCCGCCGTCCAGCCGACCGATGATGCGGACACGCCCAAGGACGCCGATTCCGAGGTTCCGACCGCGCCGTAGCGCTCCGAAGCAGCGAGCCGATGGCGGGTGAACCGCCGTCGCGCCCGCTACGATGCCTCTGCAGCGTCCTCACGGAGAGACCACATGCGTTTCATGCCCCCCGGGCCGAGTCGGCCGCCGCCCCACCGGGCGATATTGAGCCCCGGGGCAGTCCCATGCTTGACTGCGGGCACCCGGCTGCCTTATCTAGGAGGGTTCGTTGACGCGTTGACCATGCCGTGGCCCGTGCCGGGGCCCATCGCCCCGGAAGGAGCGCATCCATGAAGCCCAACCAGAGGACCATCGGGGGATCCACCACGGTGAGTGGAGTGGGTCTCCACACCGGCCTCCGGTCGACTCTGACATTCGAGCCGGCCCCCGAGGACAACGGCGTGGTGTTTGTCCGGGAAGATCTGCCCGGCTCACCCATCATCCCTGCCGACATTGCCCATGTGGTCGATACCGCCCGGGGAACCACTCTGGGCATCAACGGCGCGCGCGTGATGACCGTGGAGCACGTGCTCGCGGCCGTTGCCGGCCTCGGCATCGACAACCTGCGGATACGGGTGAACGACATGGAGGCCCCCGTCGGAGACGGGAGCGCTCTTCCGTTCGTCAAGGCGCTTCGAAGCGCCGGCATCGTCGAGCAATCGCGAGAGAAACGCCCCCTGGAGATCAAGGAGACCATGTCCTTCGAGCGGGACGGGGTGAACATCGTCTTGCTTCCGTATGACGGTTTCAAGGTCAGTTTCTTGATTGACTATCACCACAAAGTGCTTGGTACCCAGTACGCCTCATTCGAGATCAACGACGTCATTTTCGCGAAGGAGATCGCGCCTGCGAGGACCTTCACCTTCGTGTATGAAGTGGAAATGCTGCAGAAGGCGGGTCTGATCAAGGGGGGAAGCCTCGAGAATGCCGTGGTCGTCGGCGACGATGGCGTGCTGAACAACGATCCCCTCCGCTTCAGCAACGAATTCGTTCGTCACAAGATCGCCGACCTCATCGGGGACTTCTTCCTCATCGGCGTTCCCCTCTATGCCCATGTCATCGCGGCCAAGTCGGGTCACGCCGCCAACGTAGAAATCGTCCGCCACCTCCGAAAGAGGCTGGAGAGCAACGACGGTTCGATCGGAGCGCTGAAGACCCGTACCGTCCCCAAGACGCCGGTGTTCGTCGAGGATATCCTCAAGATCATGCCCCATCGCTACCCATTCCTCCTGGTCGACCGGATCCTCGAGATCGAAGGACGCAAGCGCATCGTCGGCATCAAGAACGTGACGATCAATGAGCCCTACTTCCAGGGGCACTTCCCCGGGCTCCCGGTGATGCCGGGCGTTCTGATCATCGAGGCCATGGCGCAGGTGGGAGGACTACTCCTTCTCAGCTCCGTCGGGGACGCCGAGGGCAAGATGATGTTCTTCACGGGGATCGACCACGCACGGTTCAGGAAGCCGGTCCGCCCCGGGGACCAGATCCGATTTGAAGTGGAGGTTCTCCGGTTTGGTGGCGCCACGGCAAGGATGGCGGCGAAGGGATTTGTTGACGGAAGGCTGATCGCGGAAGCCGAGCTCATGTGCTCGATGACGTCCCGGTGACGCCGTGGCAGAGCCCTTCGTGCTTCACCCAATGGCCCTTGTTCACCCTGACGCGGTGATTGGAGAGGGAGTCATTGTCGAGGCCTATGCCGTAGTCGGCCCCGGGGTCACCCTCGGGTCAGGCGCGTGGATCGGCCATCACGCCGTCATCGATCGCAACACGACCCTCGGCGCGGACTGCCGGATCTTCCACTCCGCCTTCATCGGCGCCCCTCCGCAGGATCTCAAGTATCGCGATGAGGAGACGCGGGTTGAAGTAGGGGAGCGGACCACAATCCGTGAGTTCTCTTCGGTGCACCGCGGCACGACGGCGACTGGCATCACCAGAATCGGCACGGATGCCCTGCTCATGGCGTATACCCATGTCGCACATGATTGTGAGATCGGCAACAGGGTGATCATGGCGAACGGCGTTCAGCTCGGGGGGCACGTCCATGTCGGCGACTGGGCGATCATCGGCGGTCTCACCCCTGTTCACCAGTTCTGCCGCATCGGTGCCCATGCCATGGTGGGCGGCGGATTGCGAGCCAGCCAGGACGTGGCTCCCTTCATGATGGCGGCGGACGAGCCCATGAGGCTGGTGGGCATCAACAGTGTGGGGCTGCGTCGGCGCGGATTCTCGCCGGAGAGCATCACCGCGCTGAAACGGGCGCACCGGTTGCTGTGCAGATCCCACCTCAATACCGAGCAGGCCGTTACTGCGATCCGTGAGCAACTTCCCCAGCTGCCGGAGATCGATCAGCTTCTCTCGTTCTTGAGTTCGAGCCACCGTGGATTCGTCAAGTAACGGAACGTCGCCTCTTCGCATCGGCGTCGTCGGCGTGGGTCATTTGGGCAGGCATCATGCCCGGATCGCGTCTCAGTCGACGGCCTCGCTGGTGGGCGTGTTCGACACCAATGGCACCCGGGCCCATGAGGTTGCCACCACACTGGGAGTGCCGGCATTCCCCAACCTCGACTCCCTGCTTGCGCGTTGTGACGTCGCCGTCATCGCCACGCCAGCCGCGTCCCATTTCGCGGTCGCCCGCAGTGCTCTGGAAGCGGACAAACACTGTCTGGTTGAGAAGCCGCTCGTCACCGATCCCGCGTCTGCCGGGGTTTTGGTCGCGTTGGCCCGAGAGCGGCATCGCGTGCTCGCCGTCGGCCACTCGGAGCGTTTCAACCCGGCTCTCGAACATGCCGACCGGTTCATCCGTGATCCGCTGTACGTCGAGGTGACCCGGGTGGCTCCTTTCCCCGGCCGGGGCATGGATGTGGATGTGGTGAAGGATCTCATGGTCCACGATCTGGAGATCGTGCTGCACTGGATGGGCACCTATCCAACTGAGATGCGCGCCGTGGGCATTCCCCTGGTGACTGACAAGGTAGACATGGCCAGCGTTCGGCTCGAGTTCGAACACGGGCAGGTTGCTGCCCTCACCGCCTCGCGCGCATCACCCTCCGCCCTGCGGGTCATGCGGGTGTTCCAGCGCGGTGGCTATGTGTCCGTCGATCTCGGCTCGAAGAAGCTTCGGTTTGTCCGTCAGACTCCCGCCGGCTTGACCATCGAGGAGTCCGTTGCAGATGGTCCGGAGCCGCTGAAGGCCGAGTTGGAGGACTTCCTCTCAGCGGTGCGCACCGGCCGGCCGCCTCGGGTCTCGGGTCACGAGGGCGCACAGGTGCTCCGACTCGCCGAAGACATCGTCACACTCATCGGGTCACGTCTCCGGCACCTCAGCACTCCCCAGTGACTGCACCGGGCGCCCCGGAGTCGAGCATCGCTGTGACGCGGCCGGTTCGGCTCCTGGTTTCGGCGGGAGAGCGGTCGGGTGACCTCCGGGCAGGCGCGCTGGTTGCCGCCCTGAAAGAGCGGATGCCCGACGTGGAGTTGCGGGGGCTCGGGGGTGAACGCCTCGCTGCATGCGGTCTCACGAGTGAGGTGCCGATCGAGAGCCTGGCCGTCATGGGGTTCGTCGAGGTGATCCGGCACCTTCCCTTCTTCGCTCGGCTTCTCAACGTGCTCACTGGTGTTCTCCGTTCGTGGCAACCCGATCGCGTCCTCCTTGTCGA
>JALOPK010000368.1 GCA_025453925.1 Candidatus Eiseniibacteriota bacterium
CGATTTCCACATCCAAGACGAGAACTTCGCGCTCAACCGTGCCCGGGCGCAGGAGATCTGCCAGAAGGTCATCGGCCTGGATCGGGGCTTCACGTTTTGCCTCCCGTCGGGCATCAACGCGATGACGCTGGACGAGGAGCTTGTGAATCTGATGGCACAGGCGGGATTCCGCTACCTCTCGGTCTCCCCGGAGACCGGCTCGCCCCGAGTACTGGAGCTGATGGGTAAACGCATGGATCTGAACCAAGTGAGTGCGACGGTGGCAATGACCTCCCGTCGGGGCATCCGCACCAATGCCTGCTTCATGCTGGGCTATCCCGGCGAGGAAGAAGAGGATCGCCGGATGACGAAGCGGTACATCGCCCACCTGGTTCGGCAGGGTTTGGACGAGGTGATCATCCCCATCATGACGCCGTTTCCGGGGACGACCTCCATGGCTTCCTTCCCCGGCCGCGAATCGGAGGAGCTCTGCTTCAGCCCGCGCTGGCGCGAGGACTACCGATCCCTCTCACGTTACAGGACGGGCATCTACCTGAAGTTCCTGTGGTTGAAGACCCTGCGCAGGCCCATCGCGACCCTCCGGCAGATCGTCAACGTGCTCACGCGCCGGCATGAAACCAAGGGGGAGATGACGGTGACACGGGTTCTCCTGGATGCATTGGACTGGCACGTGGGCCGCCGGTTGCAGGCTTTGGCTGGCCGAGTTTCCTCGCCATCCAGTTCTCCTCGTGCGGCGTCAACCCCGGCACCCCAGGCCGAACGTATCGGAACGCGGTCGTCGGCGGGTGAAGCGACCTCCCGTCAGTGAGTTTCTCGACATGACCGGTGAGGTCGACCGCACCGCCCGCTGGAGACGAGGGTTCCTGACTCTCGTCTGCGCTTTCGCGGTCGCAGCGGCCCTGGTCGTCTACACCCGCATCAAATGGATCGCTCCGTCGGAGGCGCTCTCCCCTCGACGCTGGGACAAGGTATGGCAGCTTGTGCTCCTCACTCCGGCGGTCGTTGCGACGGCCCTCGGCATCTCCTTGTGGATTCGAGCTGACGTGGGACACAGCCTCCTTCGCCTGTCGCAATGGTTCACGGGGCGTCGGCTCGTTCTCATCGGCTTCTCACTCCTCACCTTCACCGCCTACGTCCCGCTTGGACACACGCCGAAGAGCAAGGATGAGGCGCAGTATGTGTTTCAGGGCAGGCTTCTCATGTCCGGAAGGCTCTGGGCGCCGGCCCCGCCCTGTCCTGCCGCATTCGAGCTTCGGGGCCTTCGAGTTACTGGTGATCGCTGGGTGCCGGCTTACGACCCCGGCCATTCCCTGCTCATCGGATTGGCAGATCGCCTGGGGCTCGCATGGCTCGTGGGACCGATTCTCGGTGCCGTGGCCCTCTGTCTACTAGGCGTGCTTGGGACGGATCGGTATGGCCCCGTGATGGCACGAGGAACTCTCGCTCTCGGGGTCTTGTCGCCGTTGTTCATTCTCCTGGCTGCCAGCTTCAGCTACCACGTCACATCGCTGTGCCTGACGACCATGGCCCTTATCGCCACCGGGAGGAGGCCGCGAGGCATCGCCTGGGACTATGCCGTCGGGGTTAGTCTGGGTGCCCTCGTGCTAGTCCGGCCACTGGCGCTGGCGATCCTCCTGCTTCCCTTGGCGTATCTCGAGTTGGCCACGCGCAACCGTCCGTGGCGCGAGTGGCTCAAGTCACTGGGTCGCACCGCGGCAGCGTTGACCCCGTTCCTCGTGCTCTACTTGCTCTACAATCGCACAGTCACGGGCAACCCTTTCATCTCGGGACGGCAGTTCGTATACCCGACGAGTCTGTTCGGTTTCGGGCCACAGCCCTCGCACGCGGAGACATATGGTCCGCTCGTGCACACGCCACTCAAAGGTCTGCTTAACGTGATGCTGCAGTTCTCAACCCTCAGCACGGGCCTCTTCGGTTGGCCGCTCCTCTCTCTCGTGCCGGCCGCCGTAGGCTTCCTGTGTCTGCGCAAGGGACCATGGGAGCGAGCATTCGTGCTCATGGTTGGGGCTACGGCCGCCATCCTGTTCTTCAGCTGGTACTCGGCGGTGGAGCATGGGCCTCGCCACTACCTCGATGCATGGCCTGGTCTCATGCTTCTCTCAGCCGCCGGGCTGCGCGAGTCCCACCGATGGGTCAGGCGGCATCGCGGCATCCGTGGCTCGAATACTGCGCTTCTTTCAATCGCGGGTCTGTTCCTGTTGTCCTGGGTGACGTATCTGCCGGTCAGGCTCGGAGACGTCACCGGTCCATTGCTGGGTGTTGACCCAGTGATCCGTGAGGTGTCCTCAGTGGCCGCACGTGCTCCCGCGGTTGTGTTCATGGATTATCCTGATGATCCGGGGGACTACTACTGCTCGGGTTTCATCCAGAACGACCCATTCCTCAGGGCCCCGGTGCTGTTCGCCCGCCACCGCAGCCTCGACGAGGATCTCGCATGCATGGCGCATTTCCCCGGTCGAAATCCCTATCTTCTGCGCTACAACCCGTCGACCAGAAGCGCAACGATCGAAGCTCTGGCACAGTGACCGTGGTCACGGATCGATATCGGCTCCCACGATCAACGGCGCCTGTTGAGAATCTCTCAGCAGGAGCTATCGCGGCAATCCCGACCACGATTCCGTCCCCTGGGCATTCGCTGGAGTGACCCGCGCCTCGACCATGACAAGGATGCGATGATCATGCCTACCCGTAGTCCGGCCCGCGTTGCTCTTATCTCTCCGATCGAAGACGACATACCCGTCCAGGTCTCTGCGTACAAAGCCTGGATGCCGCGATACGGAAGCGTAGCAGTCGCCCAGGCGGTCCGGGATGCCGGGTATGAGCTCCGGTTCTTCTGCGAGCACTCGGGGAGCACCGTGGACTGGGACTACGTGCTGTCCAGCGACTACGTGTGCCTCTCTCTCATGACGTTCAGCGCACCACGGGGATTCCGCTATGCCGATCGGGTACGCAAACAGTCAAAGGCCCTAGTAATAGTGGGAGGCTGTCACGCCTCAGTGGCTGCGGAGGATTGCCTCGACCATGCCGACTTCGTCGTGCGGAACGAAGGGGAGGGCGCGCTTCTCGACCTGCTTCGCACGCTCGACCACGGCCGTGATCCATCTACGATCGCAGGCGTGAGTCTTCGCGTTGTCGGCGGGTACCGCCATAACCCAGACCGGCCGTTCCTCCAGGACCTCAGCAGCCCTGTCGATCTTTCTCTTATCGAGGGCTATCCCAAGAACACGCTCGGTCGCTTCCTCAAGGAGGCGATCTGGAGACGCCGAGTCCCGCGCATCAGTCTCCCTGTGGCACAGGCATCACGGGGATGCGTCCATCGGTGCAGGTTCTGCATGGTGAAGCACGAACTCGGGGCTCAACACCGCAGGAGGCCGCCTGACGTGGTTGTGTCGGAGATACAGCGGTCGCTGGAGTTCCTGAGGTCCCGAACGGTGTTCTTCGTGGACAACGACTTTACCCATGATGCCGACCATGCGGTGGCCATCCTTGAGCCGCTGGTCGATGCGTTCGAAGGGCGATTCAGCCTCTACTTCTTCAGTCGCATCAGTCTGGCGCGCAAACCCAGGCTCTTGGAGGTACTCCGGAGGATCAAGAACGTCTACATCGGCGTGGGATTCGAGTCGACAAATGACCTGACTCTCGACCAGTTCGCGAAGGGCCAGTCCCGGGCCGAAATCAACGATGCAGTCCGGACCCTGCACGAATGCGGTTTCAACATCCACGGGCTGTTCATCTTCGGGTC
>JALOPK010000369.1 GCA_025453925.1 Candidatus Eiseniibacteriota bacterium
TGCGGTTGCCGTGCTGCTGTCGTGTCAACCACGGGGAGTCCCCGACACCGAGAAGATTCCCGGTGAGCCTGTCGACCCGGTCGCATCTGTGGCGGATTCAACGGCTGCAGACCGCGCAGGATCCCTCCCACGATTGGTTGACCTGGGCGCGGACAAGTGCATTCCCTGCAAGATGATGGCGCCGATCCTGGTAGAGTTGAGGCGCGACTATGCTGGCCAGTTCGAAGTCGAGTTCGTTGACGTGTGGAAAAACCCGGCGCCTGGCCGAGCCTACGGCATCAACGTCATCCCGACACAGATCTTCTTTGACGCGTCCGGCGCCGAGCGTTTCCGCCACGAGGGCTTCTTCGGCAAGGAAGACATCCTGAAGAAGTGGGCGGAGTTGGGTGTGGCGGTGAAACCGCCGACGGGATAGCCCTGTGCTGGAGTCAATCTTCGTCGTACTTTCCCGTGCCGTGGAGGGACACGCCGCGGTTGCGCTCGTCGCGTCTGCGGGGTGGGGCATCCTGAGTATCGTCTTGAGCCCATGTCACCTGGCGAGCATCCCCCTCATCGTCGGCTTCATCGATCAGCAGGGGCGGATCTCCACGAAGCGCGCATTCACCATCTCCCTGGTATTCTCTCTGGGCATTCTGATCACAATCGCGGCCATCGGCGCGGTGACCGCCGCTGCCGGCCGGATGATGGGAGACATAGGGCGGACGGGGAACTACCTGGTGGCCGTCGTCTTCTTCGTCGTGGGACTGCACCTGATCGGCATCATCCCGATGCCGTGGTCAGGCCCAAGCCCCGTGGGCACGAAGCGGCGCGGGATGCTGGCCGCCTTTCTGCTCGGTCTCATCTTCGGTGTGGCTTTGGGCCCGTGCACCTTCGCCTACATGGCGCCCATGCTCGCCGTCACGTTCCGCATCGCCGCCACCCAGGCCGTCTACGGTGTTGCGTTGCTGGCGATGTACGGCGTGGGGCACTGCTCGGTGATAGTCCTTGCCGGCACCTTCACGGAAGCCGTCCAGCACTATCTGAACTGGACCGAGCGGTCCAAGGGTGCAGTCATCCTGCGCAAGGTCTGTGGCGTGCTCGTAGTGCTGGGCGGCGTCTACCTGATCTACACGGCTCGATAGGTCCTGGAGGTTCGGCATGAAGTTCGTAGTTCATCTCGCCTGCATTCTGATACTCATGGCAGAGGTATCCTGGGCCGCTCCTGACTCGACGAGTTCCGCCAGGCAGGACTCGCTGGCTGCATCTGGCGCCTCAGGTCCGGTGGACAGCACGGAGTCGCCTACTGGGCATCGCGTGATCGTGTACTACTTCCACCGGACGTTGCGCTGCGCTTCGTGCCTGAGCCTGGAGGCTCTCACGGTGAAGAGCCTTGCCGGATTCACAGTTGAGCAGGAGGAGGGAACGCTGGTGTGGCAACCGCTGAACCTCGATGAACCGGAGAACGAGCATTTCGTTGACGACTTCGATCTCTCGTTCAACACCGTGGTGATTGCGCGGGAAGAGCATGGCGTTCGGACTTCATGGAAGAGTTTGGTCGAGAGGACGTGGGACTTGCTCGAGGACGAGGACAGATTCATCGCGTTCGTGCGCCAGGAGGTCGAGAACAACTTGCACGCGGGCTGATCCGACGCGGATCAAGGTAATCAATTCAATCCGAAGGCTGCATCCCCGTTCACATCCCGAACAGGTTTCGTATGCATATAGGACTCGTCCTATATTGGACAGGTCCTATATGATCGGCAGCCGATGAACCTGTGCCGGCGGGTCTGACCTGCCATGAGGGTCGGATTCGTGGTCACCGCCCTCATTCGATCTCATCGAGCGTCAACGCTGAAGTCGAACTCGCCGGAACGGCCGGACATGGTCAGGACGTCCGACGACGCGTCCAGGGCGATCACTCGGTAGGTCCAGTTAGTGGCCGGATCTCCGATCCCTGCGGGGGTGGACCAGGTCGTCGTGCCCGCGGGAAGCGTGGCAACCAGATTCCCTGGAGCAGGCACGAAATACGGTCCGTTCACCGTGCCGTGGACACGATACAGCGTGGCTCCCGAGATACCAGGCCAATCCAAGACTAGCTGGCCCGCCTGGAGTTCGGACGAAAGCCCGAGAACGACTTCGTGCAGTATGGTGGCCTGGAGCACTTCCTTGGTATCGTCACGCTGGGCGAACGCTATGATGGTGCAGGGTTTGTGGCGCCACGAGGTGGGAATCTGGAACTCCTGCGTCGTCTCGAAGATCCCGTTGGGCGGGAGTGACGCGGCAACCCCCAGCCCGTTCGGGAACACGTGCAATGCGGTGTGCGACAGGTAGCTGAACCCTCCCCAGGTGCCCACCGTATCATCGCCGACCGCGACGAAGCGCAGGTAGGCGAACCCGGTCGCGCCACTCATGTTGGTCGCGACCGCGCGGACATGCCCCACTCCGGTGGAGTTGTCATAGTCCTGCAGGGTGACAGAGAGCGCGATCGGGCTCGGAATCACCTTCCGTTCGTCGAAGCGCAGGCGATACTGGGCGTAGGAGTCGCTCACGTTCACGTACACCCCGTCGACGCAGACATTGGGGACACCTGTGTAACCGTAATAGTTCCTCCGATCGAGGTTGCCCGGCACCTGGAATGAATCACTGTTGTGATAGGCGATGATGGCCAGGGAGTCGCCGACTTCGGAGGAGAGCAGGTCAAGCGCAGACTGCGCGTTGGGGCAGGAGCTTCACCAGGTGCCAACGAAGTCCTCCGCGAGCACGGTCCGCGGTACGGCCCAAGCGGGGTAGGCGAAGGCACCCAGCAACGCCAATCCGAGAATCGAAGCTCTCATCGCTCGCTCCTTGATCGAGACACGCCAGGGTCCACTCGCACGGACTCCGAATCTGGAGCCCCCATGCCACGCAGGTCAACCGTATCCTGCATGGGGAAGAATGGAAGGGGGGTCGGCGGCAGCGCAGAGGAGGGCTGTTCCCCGGTCTCCCAGTCGTCCGAGCTTTCAGGCAGGAAAGCTTCCCCTGGTACGAGCGGCTTCAGCCGCGACTCCTCATCGGGCCTGAAGGCCCTCCTACAGCCGCTACCTACTCGGCCGTCGGGTCCACCACCCTCCCCAGGAACAGGATGCTGCCGGTCACGTTGTCGCGGATGTAGAAGAGGAAGGGATGATCGGCCTTGAAGAAGGGCAGCACCCCCGTATACCCCATGTCGACCTCCGTTGCGGCGGCAGCCTCGGTTCCCGCTTCGTTCACCTGGACAAATGCCTTGTGACGAACATGATCGATGAAGAGGTCATAGCGGCCGTCCATCCCGGAGAAGTCGGCAAGGAGCGGGTTGAAAGCAGACGGCATCCCCAGGCCCGAGAGGGCGGTCTCGAGGTCGAATGAGGAGGTGACGGTCCAGCGTGGGAGGAGCACCACTGTCAGGTCATGTTCACGGATGAGCCCATACCAGTGGTCAATCTGGTCGACAGTGAGGGCCGCCTCGAGTTCATCCAGGCCGTCATCGTCCTCAGGCAGTAGGATCACCATGGAAAGGTCCTCGCCTGCGTACGGCAGCTCGAGCAGCCTAACGTCGCATGGAGAATCATATGCGTGGCCGTAGCGCTGAGTCGTAGACTTCATGCTCATGAACTGCGCTGGGACCGAGACGCCGGGAGTGACCCAGAAGGCACCCTCCTTCGTCAAGCGGGGATCGAACTGGTTGAGCCATGTCCCCTTGAAGTAGATTGCGTTCACGAGAACAAGCCGCGTGATTTCACCGATGCCGCCGGGTGGAA
>JALOPK010000370.1 GCA_025453925.1 Candidatus Eiseniibacteriota bacterium
CGGCGGTATTCCCTATTCGGTCGTCACGCTCCGCCAGTTCGTCGCTGCGTATCTGGTGGTGAGCCTGCTGGTGGCGGCGTATGAGGTGATCCGGAATGACTACGAACGCTTGGCGGAGTGTACCGCGCGGGAAATCACCAGCGCCAACCAGCGCTTGAGCGTGGAGGTCAACGAACGGCGAAGGGCCCAGGAGGCGATGCAGGCGGCGACCGAAGAGGCCAAACGGGCCAACCTGGCCAAGTCGGCGTTCCTGTCACGGATGAGCCACGAGTTCCGGACGCCGATGAATTCGATCCTCGGTTTCTCCCAACTCATGGAGTCCGATACCCGCGAGCCGCTCCCCGAGGCGCACAGACGATCCGTGCAGGAGATCCTCAATTCGGGTCGGCACCTGCTGGAGCTCATCAACGAAGTGCTGGATCTGGCGCGCATCGAGGCCGGGCGCGTGACTCTTTCTATCGAGACCGTGGCGCTGGCCCCGCTGGTGCGTGAGACGATTGCGACGGTCAAGCCTCTGGCGGAGGCGCGCCGCATCACCATCAATGTGCGTCATCAAGACGGGGAGCTCTTCGTCCGCGCGGACCCGACACGCCTCCGGCAGGTGCTGTTGAACCTCCTCTCCAATGCCATCAAGTACAACCGGGACGCAGGCCAGATACGCGTTGAGACCCGCCGCGCCGAGTCATGCGTCGCCGAGATTCACGTGACGGACACCGGCTACGGGATCCCCGAAGAGAAACAGACGCTGGTGTTCGCGCCCTTCGAGCGATTGGCCCAGACCGACTCAGGCACCGAGGGATCGGGAATCGGCTTGGCAATCTCCAGGCAGCTCGTCTCGCTCATGCAGGGCTCGATCACCTTCACGAGCACGCCTGGCCTCGGCACCTGCTTTGCGGTCACCCTGCCGGTGTCTCCGAGGCCCTCGGGTGCGAACGATGCCACGTCCGTCCCTGCCCCATTGGAGTCTGGCCAGGCCACGGCCGCAGTGCCGCCGGGAACGGGCACCGTGCTCTACGTCGAGGATGATCTCACCAATCTCGCGCTGGTCCGGCAGATCCTGATGCGGCGGCCGCTCCTGCGGCTGCTCCACGCTGCCGACGGGGCCGCGGGCATTGCCATGGCGCGGGCGCATGCTCCTGATCTCGTGCTCCTCGACATCCGCCTCCCCGACATGAGTGGCGTCGAGGTGCTGCGCGCCATCAGGTCGGATCCCACGACCTTGCGTCTCCCGGTGGTGGTCGTCACGGCAAGCGCCATGCCCCACGAAATGAAGGCCCTCGAGAATGCGGACATCGCGCGGTGTCTCACCAAGCCCCTGGACGTCATGGAGTTCCTGGAGACCGTTGACATGGTGCTCTCGGCCCCCGGCCCTGAACGCAGGCAGGTGACTGATGCTCCCGTCTGAGCGCATTCTTCGTGCCCGCATCCTCATCGTGGACGACGAGGAAGCCAATGTCCGGCTCCTCGAGCAGCTGCTGGAATCGTCCGGCTATGTCAACTACGTATCGACATCGGACCCGCGCACGGTGCCGGATCTCTATGAGGCGTTCCATCCGGACGTGTTGCTCCTGGATCTGCACATGCCCGGACTGGACGGGTTCGAAGTCATGCAGAACCTCCGGAAGTCGGCGGACAGCGGGTACGTGCCGGTTCTCGTGCTCACCGCCGATCCTGACCAGTCCGTGCGGATCCGAGCGCTGGAATCCGGCGCGAAGGACTACCTGACTAAGCCCTTCGATCCCCTTGAAGTGGTGACACGGATACGGAACATCGTTGAAGTCCGCCTGCTCAATGAGGATCTCAGACACCAGAACGCGATCCTCGAGCAGAAGGTGAGAGAACGCACTGAGGAACTCCGCCAGACGCGTCTCGAGATCATCCACCGCCTCAGTCGAGCGGCCGAGTTCCACGATGCCGGGACTGGCGTCCACATCATGCGGATGAGCCAGTACTGCGCGTTGGTAGCTCGGGCCGCGGGGCTTTCCGAGACTAGGGCTGAGCTGGTGCTCAGCGCCAGCCCAATGCACGACGTCGGCAAGATCGGCATTCCGGACAGCCTCCTTCTGAAGCCCGGGCCGCTGAATGCCGAAGAACGGGCGGCAATGGAGCGTCATACCAGCATCGGCGCCGAGCTGCTGTCGGGACATGAGTCGCCGCTGATGAGAATGGCGGCCCAGATCGCGCTGACCCACCATGAGCGCTGGGACGGGCAGGGATATCCCCAAGGGCTGGCGGGCGAAGACATCCCCTTGGTGGGACGTATCGTGAGCGTGTGTGATGTGTTCGACGCGCTCGTGTCCCGGCGTCCCTACAAACCGCCCTGGCCGTGGGAGCAGTCGGTGCGGGAGGTGGACGATCTCTCCGGATCGGCCTTTGATCCCGACGTGGTGCATGCCTTCCACGTGGCCTTGCCCGCCATCCAGGAGATCATGACCCGGGTCGCATCCCGGGAACACCATGACTCGGAGGGTCGGGGCCCGCCCGTCCAGTAGGATTTCGCGAGCCCCTTCACCACGGTGGATTCAGGCCACTTGTCCCTCCCCCACCCCGTTCCGCAGGGTCCGTGCGCACTCCGCTACGGGGAGCAGCGCCCATGACCGTGGTGCGGACCATTCTGCATCTTGATCTCGACGCGTTCTTCTGCGCGGTGGAGGAGCTGCGGGATCCGGCGCTGCGGGAGAAACGTTTCGCCGTCGGCGGCGCTCCCGGAGAACGCGGAGTGGTGGCGTCATGCTCTTACCCGGCACGCGTCTTCGGGGTGCGCTCGGCCATGCCGATGGCCAAGGCGCTCCGGCTGTGCCCGGGGCTTCTGGTGGTTGCCAGTCACTATGAGGCCTACGAGGAGGCATCCGAAGCGGTGATGGAACGGCTTCGGGCCGTGAGCCCTGAGGTGGAACAGGTGTCCATCGACGAAGCGTTCGTGGACGTCTCTCACCTGCGCGAGAACACCGAACGGCTCGCTCGGCGGCTTCAGACTGACGTAAGGGATCAGCTCGGCCTGCCCTGCTCCATCGGGGTCGCCTCGAACAAACTCGTGGCCAAGATCGCCACGGAAGTCGGCAAGGGATCAGCGCCCAAGGGGTTTCCACCGGGCGCTCTGACCGTCGTCCCCCCGGGGCAGGAGTGCGCGTTCCTCTCTCCGCTGCCGGTCAGGATGCTGTGGGGCGTCGGTCCCAAGACCGAAGAGCGCCTCGCGCAACTCCGTGTCGTGACCATCGGCGACCTAGCGAGGCATTCCACGGATGCGCTGGTGGAGTTGTTCGGGCAGTATGGCCGCGACCTCCATGCCCACGCCCGCGGATGTGACGACAGCCCGGTGACGGTAAGCCACGACATGAAGTCCATCAGCCAGGAAGTGACCTTTCCGCGCGACGTAGCCGATGGTGACGTACTTCGCCGCACGATCCTCGAGCTGGCCGACATGGTGGGCCGGCGGCTCCGGAAGGCGCGGCTCGCCGCAACGGTGGTGAAACTCAAGCTTCGGTGGTCTGACTTCACCACCATCTCCCGGCAGGTGAGCCTGAAGGAAGCGGTGGATGGCGATGAGTCCATCGTGGAGGCCGCCACGGCGCTTTTCGACAAGGCATGGAAGCCCAAACACCCGGTGCGGCTCATCGGCGTGGGCGTGAGCGGGTTCACGCCGCCCGTTCACCAGCTCACCCTCTGGGAGGAAGATCAGCCCGAGGCGCCCTCGCTGCAGCGGGTGGTCGACACGGTTCGCGACCGCTTCGGCGCCGACGCCATCC